>CAMNCZ010000369.1 GCA_946534775.1 uncultured Eubacteriaceae bacterium | reverse complement strand
TTCCCACATAAGGTTTTCGACAAACTGTTTTGCGGTTCTGCCCGACATACCTTTTTGGTTAAGTTCCCAGCGAAGTGCGGCCTGCTTTATCTCGTCGTCGGTGAGTGTTATGCCGTTTTTGCGGGCAAGGCCTATCGCTATCTTCACATATTCCTGCGGGGTGGGTTTGCCGTAGGTTATGGTTATGCCGAAACGGTCGGAAAGCGAAAGTTTCTCGTTGAGTGTGTCGGCCGTGTGTATATCGGCAACGGTGCTGTCGGTGTTGCGGTCGCTCCATTTTTCCTGAATGATATGCCTGCGGTTGCTTGTTGCGTAAAACAGCACATTGTCGGGCTTGCCCTCGCTGCCGCCTTCAAGCAGGGATTTCATATATTTGTACTGTATCTCGTTTTCGTCAAAGGAAAGGTCGTCGATATAGACAATAAATTTTCGTCCCCTCGGGCGAAGCAGTTTCAGTATATCGGGGAGTTCCGCTATCTGCTCCTTGGTTATTTCGACAAGGCGCAGGCCCTGTGTGTGGTACTCGTTGATAAGCGCCTTTACCGAGGAGGATTTGCCCGTGCCCCTTGCGCCCACAAGCAGTATATTGTTTGCGGGAAAGCCGTGTATAAAGGCCTCGGTATTGTCGCGAAGCTCGCTTATCTGCGACGTATAGCCGATAAGGTCGTCAAAGGTTATCTTATCGGGGTGTTCGACGCCGACAAGCGCCTTTTGCGCACTTTTGAACTTGAACACGCGGTAGACCGAAATATCGCCGCAGCCGTTTTTTTGGTGGAAAGCGATTATGTCGCCTATTGTCAGATTTGTGTCCGAAGCGCTTTTTTTCGCACTTACGGGCGCATAGTCCATTAAAAGTTCCATTGCATCAAGCATAAATCGGCTGTCGGGCAGCTGCGTAAGGTCGGTCTGCGCAAGCTCTGTCAGCGCATTTATATCGGATAATGCCAGCTTATAAAGCGAGGTGTTCTCAACATTTTTATTATTTTCGCAGAAAAGTGTAAATGTATTTTCATCGGAAATAATAAGGTGGTTTATGTAGTTTTTGAAAAGATTGCCGCTAAAGCCCTTTTCTTCGGCCTGTTTAACAAGAAACGCGGTGAGTTCCGCCAGGGCGTTGAG
Source organism: uncultured Eubacteriaceae bacterium (assembly GCA_946534775.1). Classification (GTDB taxonomy): domain Bacteria; phylum Bacillota; class Clostridia; order Lachnospirales; family CAG-274; genus RGIG4310. Next base: position 1,382 of record CAMNCZ010000369.1, on the reverse strand, counting down.
ATTGTCCTCGTCTGTCAGTACCCGCTTTAAAATGCGGATTATCTCGTCATTTGCAATGTTTTTGTAGATAGTCAGTGAATTTATGCTGTCAAGCATCTGGTTGTAGTTTTGCATATTACTCTCCTGTTGTTTTATCCGATAATTTCATCCGTTTCATTGAAGATATCGGGAAAATCGCTTACTTCGTCATCGGGATCATAATCATAATCGTAAGTTTCGGCTATAGCCTCGATATACTCATCAAAATCCACGCAGTCGGCGGTGTTTATCTGTTCAAAATCGGCTTTTTTGGTCTTTTCTATGGTCCGAACGGCGTTCATCGCTATTGCGTTTTTGCTGTCGGAATCCACGGTGTAGGTGGTTTGGTCGGTGCGTATGCCGTTTTCCTCGGTTATATCGTTTACGATCTCAATGTCGAAAGTGTCCATAAAGGCCTTGTATTCGGGTGTGCCGAGCATTTCGTTATAGCTGTCGCAGCTTTGTGTGATATCTGCGGGAGTTATTTTGAAAAGCTGTGCAATATCTGCAAGCTGTGCCGTTTCACTGCCCGAAAGCGCTGCGCTTGCGGCAAAAGAGTCCGTTAAATAACCGTTTATAAAATCGGCTGTTTGCGTGTTGTTTTTCTTTAAATACGAGGCAAGTTTTTTGCTGACCGAAGAAAAATTATCCGAGGTGAGCGTAAAACGTGTGCCGTTTTGTATTTTGGTTACGCAGCCCGTGTCAAACCCGCTTAAAAGGGCCTTTGCGCCGGTGTAGTACTCTTTGCCGAGTTGGCTTGATTTCAGTATGGCATTTGCGTCGCTGTCATAGCCCAGACGAAGATATTGTTTATCGCCGAAAAGCTTGTCAAGCGCAAGATATTTTTCGCTTAATTCGCTTGGGTCGCCGCCTTCGGACAGGGTAGTGAGGGCGCACATATTGTAGGCAAAACGCTTGTCGTAATAGGCGCTGTCGCCGCGGAGATGTAATTTGCCGCATTTGACGGTGATGCCGTTTATGCCCGCAAAGATGTATGCATCGCTGTTATAATTATCAAAATCGCAAATTCCCGATGCCGAAAGTGATATTTGCATTTTTTTGTTCTCGTCAAAAAGCCAACGGCTGTCCGACAGCATTTCGGAAGATATTTCGGAAGAGTCGATAATATCCTCGTCAACGTCCTGTGAATTCAGCTTTTCGGCCACATCGGCCACACCGCCGAAAAATACATCGGGGTCGAGAGTGTAGTCTATCTGCGCATTGATAAGCGCTGTACCTTTTTCGTCCATATTCATACTTTTGTCAAAATGTTCCTGTTCAAGCTTGGAACAGCCTGTCGCGGAAAACATCAAAAAGGCGCTTATAGCCGCCGCAATATATCGTTTCATAAAATTACCTCCTAA
>CAMNCZ010000368.1 GCA_946534775.1 uncultured Eubacteriaceae bacterium | reverse complement strand
AAATACAGCAGTTATCGCTCTTATTATTTTGCTCATAGCATCACGCCCCCTTTCCCCACAGTACTGAAATTTATTCTATTTTTTCGCTGTCTTAAGTATTGTTATCACATCAAGCATATCATTATCGCCGTTAAAATTTGCATCGGCGCGTTCGTTCTGTTTTTCCGAAAATACATATTCGGGAATATCGCTTAAATGCTTTAAATACAACGCTGCATCATTTTGTTCTATTTTGCCGTTGCCGTCAATATCGCCCCGTTTGTAAATAACATCCAGTATAACGGTATCGGTAGTGACCGCAGTATCGGGATCGTCGGCAGAATAGCCCTGTGCATATATCTCGACCTTATTTCCCTCTTTCAGAATAATATCAAACGGCTCTTCGAACGGATCCATTTCAAGGAAGGCGTAGGCATTGCTTGTTGTTTTATAGCTTCCGATCCTTCCGTTGGACAGGGGATATCTGACAGTCCAGCTGATACCTTTTTTATAATCCAGCACTTCATCTGCCCAAAGCGTTACCCAATCACCGTAAAACACCTTTCTTGTCACGGTATTACCGTCTGCCGTCATATCAAATTCATTGTCGATACTTACCCATTTGGCATAAAGAGTAATGTCATTTTCCAAAGGAGTATCAAAATCAAATTTGTTTTTGAATTTGCTGTCCGTATACCAGCCGCTGACATACTTGCCGTTAAATCCGTAAGGCATTTCGGGTTCCGTCACCGTCGGATAATAATCGGAAAAATACTGCGTCGGCGGCGATAGGTATTCTCCCCCATCGAATACGGCCTTGATATCGGAAGGTCCGCTGAATACCTCTATCTTATCTCCACCAAACACATTTGAGTTTTCGTTTCTGTCTTGTTTCGTCTTATCGACGTAAACCGAGGAATCATCGGCAATATATCCCCATCTTTTCTTTGTACAGTACAACTGGTTATATACCGTACATTTGTATATTATCAGATCCATGTAATTATTGTCTCTGATATACATTCTGTTGAATATTCCGCCGTTTATCCTTGAATAGAAATCCACCATAGGGTTATCAAAGTACAGTCCGCCGTATTTTTCGCCGTTTTCAAAAGTTCCCCCGTTTATATTAAGTGTCCCTCTGGCATTACTTGTAACATAAGCGGTAGGATAGTTTTTTTCGGTCTTAAAAAAACCGTCATTTATGTTTACCGATGCATAGGCACCCACATTCAGTGTCACACCGCTTTCGGAGAGGAAATTGCCGCCGTCTATGTAAAGATAACCGTTGTCGCATTTCAAAACTTTGTATCCTGTGCCTGTCGTGCTCAAAGTTCCGTTTTGACCGCTGCTGTCATCGATAAAAAACTGTTTGTTGTTTGAAACGGTAAACATACTGACACTTCCCGTGTCTGATGTCTGCGCCAATGTACAGCTGTGACCGCAAAGATCGAGGCGGATCCGTTTTGTCGATATATCGACCCCTCCGTTCAAAACGATATCCGCTCCGAGGTCGATATATTCTCCTTTTTGCACACAGCTGTTCAGATCGTCCTCCGTTTTTACGATAAAGTGATCCGCTTCCGTTCCGCTGCCCGTATAGGCAAATGCCTGCGTACTCATAAACATAATACCTGTCACGGCGAATGCAGCGGCAAAAAAGATTTTTGCTCTGACCATAATATCACCCTTTTTAACCTGTGATCGTCTCCTGTATTTCCCTTGCCATTGCAAGATAATAATGATATTTTCTTATCTCATCCCAATTTTGCGGTGTGCATTTAAAACCGTAGGAATAATCGGGCATTTCGTATTTGGTGTGCATAAAGGCATCAAGCAGGGCTTTGTCTGCGCCCTTGAAACCGTCAAACCACACCGACAGTTTTTTCGTACAGTCCTTGCACACCTTTCCGCTTTAGCATTTTTATCAAACAGACCTGTTTTGCCTCCGCAAAGACAGCAGTTTTCTTTTGCGAATAATCCCATAATTATCCTCCTCCCTTTTTAATGATATGTTTGTCATAGTTTATCCGTTGCATCATATATAGATAATTTATTATACCACATTTTTGGGAGTTTGTCATCAATTATTCGCCGTTTTTTTGTAAATCCGAATCGGTTTTGCATATATCCGCAGTTGTCAACGATAATCATTCATAGTCGGTCTTGGGTCGCTTCTTTCGTCTATTTCCTCATTTTAACCAACGGTTCATGTCTGTCCTGAACGTAATATGTTTTCATTTTTCTACTCCTTTCGCACACTCTGTTAAAACTTTTTAACGACATTACCCCATAGCGGGTCTCCATATAACATCGGCAAACCTGCTTCCCCAGGGTGCACCCGATATACTGTCTTTATCGTTATAAATAATGATATTTGCGTTTATTCCGTTGTGGTCCTGCACCGCTTTCATACTTCCCGCCATAGAATGCCAATGCACAAAGGTCCTAAAAGCACTTGATGATATATAACTCACGGTTTTTGGGATAACAACGGTATGCGCTATATCGTCAAAGTGTTC
>CAMNCZ010000367.1 GCA_946534775.1 uncultured Eubacteriaceae bacterium | reverse complement strand
GGTACCCTTATTTCAGTTCAACTATAGTAACGCCGCTTTCGCCCTCGCCGTAAACACCGAGTCGGTAGCTTTTGACGTGAGGATGCGTGCGCAGATGTTCGTGTACGGCGGCTCTCAGTGCGCCCGTGCCCTTGCCGTGTATAATGGTGACGGGTGTAAGCCCCGCGAGATATGCATCGTCAAGATATTTGTCAACACGTTCTATCGCCTCCAGACTCATCATACCGCGCAGGTCAAGCTCCGGCGATACGGTCTGCGATTTTCTGAATTTATTTGCGGAACGCTGCTGCTTTTCGGGCTTTTTATAAACCGTATCCTCGCTTGTATCAAGCGAAAGGTCTTTTATATTAAGCTTCATTTTCATAATGCCCGCCGTTACGGTGAGATTGCCGCCGCTGTCGGGCAGTGACGAAACGATGCCCGTCTGATCAAAGCTGTGTATATAGACTTTATCGCCTATTTTAAGCTTTTTGGGTACCTTGTGTTTTGGCTTGTTCTTTTCGGCAAGCTTTTCATTCATAGCATCCATTTTTGCTTTCAGCTTTTGGCGCTGCTCTTCAAGCGTATTGCCTTCTATGCCCTCGCGCTGCATCTTCCTTATCTCTTTGATAATGGCATCTGCCTCGTCCTTGGCATCGGAAATTATGCTGCGTGCCTGTTCGTTGGCCTCGCGGATAATGCGTTCCTGCTGCTTTTGCAGCTTTTTCTTCTGTTCCTCGGCCTTTTGTTTCAGCTCCTGCGCCTGTCTGCGGTAGCTTTCGGCGCGCTCCTGCTCCGCAATAAGGTTTCTCTTGCTCATTTCCATATCGGCAAGCACGGTATCGAGTTTTATATCTTCGTGACTTAAAAATTCCCGTGCATCGTTTATGATATGGTCGGGCAGGCCAAGCCTTGACGATATCGCAAAGGCATTACTTTTGCCCGGTACGCCGATAAGCAGGCGATAAGTGGGGCGCAGTGTCTCCACATCAAATTCGCAGCCTGCGTTTTCCACCCCTTCCGAGGTGAGTGCATACAGCTTCAGCTCGCTGTAATGCGTTGTAACGGCCGTCCTTACGCCAAGCGCGTGCAGATATTTTATTATCGATACCGCAAGTGCTGCGCCTTCGGTCGGGTCGGTGCCTGCGCCCAATTCATCTATAAGCACAAGCGAGTTGTTTGTTATGTTATTTAAAATATAAACTATATTGCTTAAATGCGACGAGAATGTACTTAAACTCTGTTCAATGCTCTGTTCGTCGCCTATATCGGCAAAAACTTCGTCAAACACCGCCAATTCGGAGTTGTCAAACGCGGGTATATGCAATCCCGCCTGACCCATCAGCGTAAACAGCCCCAGCGTTTTAAGGCTGACTGTTTTGCCGCCCGTATTCGGGCCCGTGATAAGCAGTGTGGTAAAATCTTTTCCTATATAAATATCGGTCGGGACTACCGTGTCTTTGTTAAGCAGCGGATGACGGCCTTTTTTTATGTTGATATAGCCGTTTGTGTTGAATATCGGCTCCGTGCCGTTCATCGCAATGGAAAGCTCGCCTTTGGCAAAGATAAAGTCCAACTCGCCCATTATCTGCGTATTTTCGGCCAACGGTATACGGTTTTGGTACACCCTGTCCGAAAGCAGGGCAAGTATGCGGTTTATCTCCGCTGTTTCCTGCGAGTGCAGGTCCTTTATTTTGTTGTTCAACTGCACAACACTCATAGGCTCTATAAAAACCGTTGCGCCCGTTGCCGACTGATCGTGTATCATACCCGAAAACGTGTTTTTGTATTCCTGCTTTACGGGTACGCAAAAACGTTCGTTTCTGATGGTTATAACGGGGTCTTGCAGCATATTTCTGTAGGCCTGTGAATGGATTATCGCGTTCAGCTGCTCTTTTATGCGGTTGTTCGCCTGCAAAATAAGGCGGCGGATATCGCGCAGCGTATTGCTTGCGGCATCGTCTATCTCGCCCGATACGATACAGCGTTCCAGGTCCTTTTCAAGATCCTGCACGGCCGTTATTTTCTCAAACAGCGGCTCAAGCACGGGGAAACTGTCATTTTTGCCCTCACTTTTGGCGTAGGTTTTTGCCCTGCGGCAGGAGTAGAGAAAGTCGCGTACCTGCTCCAACTCCTCAATATTCAAAATACCCGCCATCTCGACACGTTTTAGCTGTGCGCTTATATCGTGCAGCCCGCCAAGTGACAGCGAACCCTTTTTCAGTATCATACTTACCGCTTCCGAGGTGCTTTTTTGCGCTTTTCGTATTTCGTCTATATCATTTACGGGTACCAGCGCTTCCGCCATACTTTTGCCAAGCGCAGATGCCGCATAACGCGTAAGCTGCTCCCGTATTTTGTTAAATTCCAGTGTTTGAAGTGCTTTTTTATCCATAAAAATACTCCATAAATATATTATATAAAATAATACTGTGTTTTGTACATATTTATTTTATTTTACCACATATTTAAAAAAAAAGCTATATAAATTTTAAAAATATTTTTTTTGAGTGAATGATAAAA
>CAMNCZ010000366.1 GCA_946534775.1 uncultured Eubacteriaceae bacterium | reverse complement strand
GGGATCGGGTTTGCTTTAGCAAATCCCGACTAAGTCGCGCGTTTCGGCTTAGGTGGCACGGCTTGCCGTGACGGAGAGGTTATAGGACTTCGTCAGAAGTCCGTCGTATTTCGTAGCATAAATGATAATTTTATTTTCCGATACAAAAAATGGGGAAACTCAAATCATTATCACAAAAGCATCTTTGGCAATCTTTTTAATACAAATCAAAAAAGAGATACCCCAAAATTTCGGAGTATCTCTTGATTTTTCCGGTTATTGACCCAGTACTTCTTTTAACTTTTCGTCAAGTACCTTATTTACGGTCTGCGGGTTGGCTTTGCCTTTAAGTGCCTTCATAGTCTGGCCCACAAGGAAACCTTTAGCCTTTGCCTTGCCTGCTTTAAGGTCATCTATCGACTTGGGATTGTCTGCGATCACCTTTGCAACAACTTCTTCAACAAGCGAAGAATCGTCTACCATAGCAAGGTTGTTTTCTTCGATATATTTTTCGGGATCTACATTCTTTTTGAATACAGCCTCGAAAACTTCTTTTGCTACGCTTCTGTTTATCTTGCCGTCTGAAACGAATTTTATGATATCCGCAATTTTCTTGGGCTCTATTTCAAGTTCCTCGGCAAGTGTGCCTGTTTCACTCATAAGGCGCATAAGTTCGCCCATAACATAGTTTGCGGCTTCCTTGGGCTTGCCGCTTAATGCAGCTGTGTCCTCAAAGATATAAGCGACCTGTCTTTCGGCTGTGATGACCGAAGCATCATACTCGGAAAGTCCAAATTCTTTCATATATCTTGCACGCTTTGCCTCGGGAAGTTCGGGCATATTATCCTCGGTGTATTTTATCCAATCGTCGCCGATCTCTATAGGCAGAAGGTCGGGTTCGGGGAAATAACGGTAGTCCTGCGCATTTTCCTTGCTTCTCATCGCAAAAGATGCATCTTTGTTATCGTCCCATCTTCTGGTTTCCTGGATAACGCGGCCGCCGCTTTCAAGCACCTCTATCTGACGTTTTGCCTCGTAATTGATAGCACGGTAGATAGCCTTAAAGCTGTTCATATTTTTCATTTCAGTTCTTGTACCGAATTTTGCCGAACCAACGGGCATAACGGAAATGTTGACATCGGCACGCATTGAACCTTCCTGCATTTTACAGTCGGAAACGCCGAGATACATCATAGTTTCACGAAGTTTTGTCAAATAAGCGATAACTTCATCGGCACTTCTGAAATCGGGCTCGGAAACTATTTCCAAAAGCGGCACACCGCAGCGGTTATAGTCTACAAGCGTACAGTCATCCCACGGGTCGTGTACAAGTTTACCCGCATCCTCTTCCATGTGTATCTCGTGGATACCGATATATTTTTTCTTGCCTTCGACCTCTATCTCAACTTTGCCGTTGCGGCAGATAGGCAGGTACAGCTGGCTGACCTGGTATGCCTTGGGAAGGTCGGGATAGAAATAGTTTTTACGGTCGAACTTATTGTAGCGCGTTATCTCGCAGTTTGTTGCAAGACCCGCACGGATAGCAAAGTCAACAACTTTTTTGTTTAAAACCGGCAGTACACCCGGCATACCCGAGCAAACGGGGCAAACGTGTGTATTGGGCTCGCCGCCAAACTCCGTTGTACAGGAGCAGAAAATTTTTGATTTGGTGGAAAGTTCAACGTGAACTTCCAGACCTACTACTATCTGATAATTCATCAGTTGTTACCCCCTTTCACGATCTCGGGCTTTTTGGTGTGAAAATCCGTTGACTGCTGGAATGCGTAAGCCGCCTTAACAAGCTTTGCCTCGCTGAATGCAGGGCCGATAAGCTGGAAGCCTACGGGCATATCGCCTTTGCCGAAGCCGCAGGGCACCGAAACACCCGGGAGACCCGCAAGGTTTACCGATACGGTATAAATATCGCCCAGATACATTTTTAACGGGTCGGAAGAATTTTCGCCTATCTTGTATGCAACGGTAGGCGCAACGGGCGAAATTATCATATCATAATCATTGAATGCCCGGTCAAAACTCTTTTTGATAAGGCCGCGCACTTTAAGGCTCTTGTTATAGTATGCATCGTAATAACCGCTGCTGAGTACGAAGGAACCAAGCATTATACGGCGCTTTACTTCCATACCGAAACCTTCGCTTCTTGATGTGTAGTAAACATCCAGAAGGTCCTCGCAGTCCTTTCTTCTGTAGCCGTACTTGATGCCGTCATATCTCGAAAGGTTGGAGCTTGCCTCTGCACACGCAAGAACATAGTATGTGGGGATAGCATAGTCAACTATCGTCATTTCAAATTCTTCTACCTGCGCACCGAGTTTCTTTAACGATTCAACAGCTTCCAGAACGGGCTTTTTAACATCTTCGTCAAGACCCTTACCAAAGTAGTTTGTGGGCAGACCTATCTTCATACCCTTCAGATCTTTTGTAAAACTCTGTGAAAAATCGAATGTCTTGCCCTTTACGGATGTGGAATCCTTGGGGTCATGACCCGAAATAACACTTAAAAATTCCGCACAGTCACGAATAT
>CAMNCZ010000365.1 GCA_946534775.1 uncultured Eubacteriaceae bacterium | reverse complement strand
ACAGGGCGAAATTACGGTCGATAACGGAGTTGTTAAACTTAAACTTTCAAGTGATTAATAAATTCCATACGGAATTGGGCTATGCAATGAAGCTTATTAAACATCAAAAGGACGATGCGGATAAAATCATCGCAGAAGAAGGACACAAAAGAATAAGTGCCGATACGGCTTATTTTCTAAAAAGTGCAATGAAACTCGATTTGGAATTTGAAGAAAAGGACGGAGGTGTCGATATGTGTGAAGCATTGGAAAGAAAGGAAAAAAGAGATAATGTACTTGGTGCTATTGATATGCTTAAATTTATGGGCATTAGCGAGAACGACATTATCAGCAATGTTATGAACAAATTCAATGTTACCAAAGATTATGTAGTTTCTCTTCTTAAACCACAGGGAGCATAAAATTATTCTGATAACGTCTTAAAAAGGGCTTGGCAGAGGTATACAAACATCTTTGTCAAGCCTTTTTGTGTATTCGTCGGTAACAGCTTATTATTTGGCTGTAATTTACATATTTTGTTTATAAAACATTTACAATTATAATGTTGAATATTTCGGAAATTTGTGGTACTATGTTTTTATGAGAAGTATACATAAACAAGAACGGAGAAATGCAGAAAACAAAGGAAAATCAAAATAAGGGGGAAATTGTATGAACAAAGTGAAAAAGGGTTTTGCCGTAATATTTGCGATTATGGCGGTGTTGCTGATGAGTACGGCGGTTTGGGCGGAGGTGACAAAATATGACTTGTATGTATGCGGGACAAGAGTAACAAGTGATAATGCAGGTGATATTTTAGGCAACAATAGATTCAGCTATGATGCGAATAAAAATATATTGTATATTAAAGGTGATCATAACTATGTATGCTCTGATCGTCCAGCTAATATGATCACAAGTGGAATAGATGATTTAACTATAAATGTAGTAAACGATTCGGTAATCGGGTTTGATGCGTCAAATTTTCTTATGGTAGAGAATAATACTACAATTACGGGTGCCGGCAAACTTACGCTTAAAAACCTTAACATTGCTTACCGTTCGTGCGGGTTTGGTTTTGTCGAAGATGCGAAATTAACATTAAAAGATATAAATATTGATATGCAGTATTTATCATGTGCAGCGGAAAATTATTCTTTTTACGACCACTTCTATTCGTTAAAGATGATCAATTCGCAAATATCGGCAACAACGCGTCAAGCTTTCTTAAAGGACCTTGATATGTTGGAATTTGAAGATTGTGTTTTAACTCAACCCACAGATGCGGTTATAGATAATGCCAATATTTATACGAACGAAAATGGTGTTTTAACTCCTGTCAAGTCGGTCGTGATTACTCCCAAAAGCGGCTGCAATCTGGTATCCGGGTCAAAAGCCTACAATTTAACAGTAGGGGGAGTTGATGTGTGGAGCTATAATGCGGACGATATTTTAGGTGACGGGCATGCCAAATACGACCCCGATGAAAATGTTTTATACATTTACGGTGACATAAATTACGGTATATCAAATAAAATAGACGGTTTGACTATAAATGTTGTAAAAGACAGCACTATCAAATTAGGCGGGGGTACCGGCATATCTTGCAGTGCAAATACCAATATCACTGGCGAAGGCACGCTTTCAATAACAGGAACAAATACTTACGAATACGGTATATATTCTTATTTAGGCAGCACGGTAAACATTGAAAATGCTAACATTATAATCAATACCGGACATGGTATGTTAGGTAATAATTATCCCCCCTGCAAACTGACAGTGAAAAATTCAATAATCGATATAACTGCAAGTGCCGGATACGCAATAGATTTTAAAGACGTCGGAACTATCGAGTTATCGGACTGTGGTATAACAACGCCCGCTTCGGCGGTAATAAATAAGGGTATGGTGTATGAAAGTGACGGTTCGACGCTTGCACAAAAGGTCGTTATAGAGCCCGGCTATGCGTTAAAATTTGAATCGGGTGCCGGCTTAGGCAGTATGAGAGATGTGAATGTGGGCAAAGGCAAGACATATACATTGCCCGACTGCACTTTTGCTGCACCGACTGATGGTCATTATTATTTCAAGGGTTGGCTTATAAACGGTACTGTTTATCAAGCAGGGGCGGAAATAATGCCCACATCCAATATGACAGCAGTCGCACAATGGCAAAAATATCATTTTGTCAAATACTATTCGGATAACAATGCCACACAGATAAAGCAAAATGTTATAAATGACGGAATAACAACACCTTTGCTTTCATACGAAAACTGCAATTTCACAAAACCCACATATAAGGACTTCGATCATTGGGAAATAGACGGCGAAGAATATATGCCGGGTGATAAAGTAACCGTAACAAAGGACATAAATGTTTATGCGGCATACAAAGACCGCCTTTTCTCGGTATCTTTTGATACCGCTGGGCTTTGCACACCGCCCGAAACACAGTATATAGCATACGGCGGCACTGTTGCTGACCCGGACACACCTTTTGCAAAGGGATATACATTTATAGGCTGGTATAAAAACAATAGTTTTG
>CAMNCZ010000364.1 GCA_946534775.1 uncultured Eubacteriaceae bacterium | reverse complement strand
ACAAGTGGGTTTATCACATTAAATTTTCGGATTTTTTTCTAAAACGATATTTTAATTTTTCTATTTTTACGTTAATTGAAAAATGGATAAAAATGTTTTATAATATGCATATAAGGATATATTTACTATTTGAAAAGGAGTGTTTTATATGAGTTACTTATATAAATTAAGTGGGAAAATAGATTTTGGGAATGCAGAAAAAACGGACAAGATGCTATTGGGTGTGTATGAAAAATATGGTGAGGTATCTTTGGATGCGGATGAGTTAGAGTATATATCGTCAGCGGGGCTGAGGGTGCTTCTGAAGCTGAGGAAAAAGCAGGGGAATCTTGAAATAATAAATGTTTCGCGTGATGTTTATGATATTTTTGACGTGACGGGATTTACAAGCTTATTTACGGTAAAAGGCAAACCAAGGGAACTTTCCGTTGATAAATGTGAATTGATAGGACGGGGCGGCAACGGCAGTGTGTACCGTATTTCGGAAGATGAGATAATAAAGGTGTACACACAAAAAACATCATTGGAAAGCATAGAAAACGAGCGTAAGCTTGCTAAAAATGCGTTTGTGGCAGGAGTGCCGACGGCGATACCTTATGATATCGTTAAAGTCGGAGACAATTACGGCATTGTATTTGAAATGGTGAAAGCGGATGTTATAGCAAGAAAATTTATGAATGAACCGCAGAATTTTGATGAATATGCAGATAAATATGCTAAACTGTTTAAAGAAATACATACGGTCAGTCTTGCGGGAAAAGGCTTGCCATCGACAAAACAAATATATCTGGATTATCTGGATAAGCTTGAGAGTTGGTATGATGCAAATGAAATGGCTTGTCTCGGTAGGTTTATTGAAGAAATGCCCGAAAAAGATACGATGGTACACGGTGATTTTCACACCAACAACATTATGGTGCAGGGGGATGAATTGTTGATCATAGATATGGCGGAGATCAGCTGCGGACATCCGATATTTGACCTGGAATCTTCGTATTATGCGCACAGACTTAATCCACGCCGCGATCCGAACAGTGTTATGAAGTATCTGAATGTTACGCCCGAAATAGCTATGCGGCTTTGGGATAAGATGATGACAGTTTATTTTGATACGGATGATGTTGAAAAAATAGAGAAATATAATTCTGTTATAGAGGGCTTTTGCTGGCTGAAAGCGGCGCTTATACCTGCTATATGGGTAAATATGCCCGAAGAACATAAGAAAAAATCGGTAGATTGTGCAAGAAAATATTTCTTCCCGCAGATGGAAAGCCTGCGGAAAGGACTTGATGAACTTCAAGAGAAAGTATGGAATAAACATAAATGGTGAGATTTTTATACAACGGTAATTTCTTCCACGAGTGATTTCTGCATATATAAAAATTTACGAATATTTTTCGCAGACTATTGTTATATATCCGACAGGGTGCTATAATAATATATGAAATCAAATTTCGGCGGAGGAAAAAATGAAAGTTATAGCAAAATTTTTAGCGTTATTTATACTTATGTCATCTGCTTCGGTAACATACGCTGAAGAAAATACGGATGTGTTTTATGATGATTTTTCGGGACTTAATTTAGATTCGTCAAAATGGCTGACGGCCGAAAAAAACTGGGGCGGAACAATTGTCGAAAACGGGCAAACCGTTGATTATAACGGCGGTGTGATAGCGGAAAACGTATCTTTACAAAACGGGAAATTGTTTTTCACGGGCTGCGGCGATCTATACATTGGTGCTAAAAGAGGAATAAACCGAAACGGCACTTACCGCGAAAACGGCAAACGTTGCGGCGGTGCAATAGCCACAAAAGATTATTTTGCATCGGGAAGTTATGAGATATCCGCAAAAATTGCACCCGAACTCGGTTGCTGCAGCGCAATGTGGACCTTTGAGTATGAAGAGGATTATTCGGGTGATACATTAAAGGTCACAAACCACGAAATAGATATCGAGTTTCCGGGAAGAGACGAGAATAACGAATTGAGCCTGTCGCATTGCTTGTGTACCACTTGGGTGGGCGAGGGTGAAGACGAACATAAGACGGCTTCGCCTTACTGTAAAAATCAGGCAGACGGCAAATTCCACACCTACAGATTTGACTGGCACACGGGTGATGACGGCGAAACAAAAAGAGTGGAGTATTATTTTGATGATGAACTTATATATACATCTTATGATCATATTCCCACAAATGCGGGCAGATTGTGGCTGGGTTTGTGGTTTCCGAGATATTGGGCAGGCACGCCTGATTTTGAAACGACAAATTTTGAGATAGATTATGTAAAAATAACCCCGTTCCACGAAAAGGGAGATAAGGAACAAAACGAATCTTATCCAAACGGCGGATGGAGAAAACAAAATATCGTAAGAGGCGATGTAAATAATGACGGATCGGTGGATCTGAGAGATATTATAATGATAGAAAAAAGAGAAGTAAACGGATATTTTGCAAATGCCGATGTCAATGACGATGAAAAAACGGACAGCAAGGACTCTTATATTATTTTAAAAAGTTTGGTGTGACAGCT
>CAMNCZ010000363.1 GCA_946534775.1 uncultured Eubacteriaceae bacterium | reverse complement strand
CGTTCGGCAGTGGGCTTGTCTACATCGTGTGACAAAATTATTTCGCTTACAATTATCTGCTTGGCATTGCCCAGCATCTTTTTTTCAATGCTTGAAAGCATTTTGTTTCTTTCTCGCATTATCAGGGTTTTGTATACCTCAACCTCTGTTTTTAAATCACCTGTTTTCAGTTTCTCCATATTTTGCTTATAGCGCACGTTCCAGTTGTCGGGCATATCAATAACATCCGTTTTTGCAATAATGTCCAAAACCTCGTCGGGAGACACAATACTCCGTATACCTTTTTCTTCTGCCCTGTTCACCGAAATACTTATCTTTAGATTGCCAACCGAAATTTTAAGTACATAATAAGCCGTTATAATACCGTCCACCAACTTATCTTCTATACTTTCAATTATACCTGCGCCATACATAGGGTATAGTACCCTGTCACCTATGGCAAACACAATAATCCTCCTTTCTTATACTGATTTACTCACGATTCTTACATCTATATTTTAACACAAAATGCGAAAAAATAAAATTGTCTTTATTCACAATTATTTTTTACATTTTTTGGCTAAGATATACAGATGTATATCGGAAGTGAGGTCATAATTTTGCACAAAAGGAAGATAGTATAAATCAGCGTTTTCCTAAAAAAACTTCGACCTGTCCAGGTTTCTTAATTGCAGGGCCTCGGCAATATGGTTTGAAAGTATTTTTTCGCTGCCATCAAGGTCCGCTATGGTACGCGCAAGTTTAAGCACCTTATGGTAGGCACGGCCACTCATATTAAGGCTTTCAAACGCGCGCTTCATAAGCTGCGTTTCGGCGGGGCCGAGGGAACAGTATTTGTTTATCTGCGCTGCGGATAACTGCGAGTTAAAGTAGACATTTTCGTTTGCATAGCGCTGCTGCTGTATTTTGTGCGCCTTTATGACCCTTGCCTTTATCTCGGCGGAACTTTCCGACGGAGCAGTGCTGCCCATTTTTTCAAAATTTACTGCGGCAGCTTCTATATGTACATCTATTCTGTCAAGCAGCGGACCGCTTATCTTGCCCATATATTTTGATATCTCGCTTTCGCGGCAGGTGCATTTGCTTGAATAGCCGTGATAACCGCAGGGACAGGGGTTCATACTGGCAACCAGCATAAGGCTTGCGGGGTAGGTCATTGTGCCGTTTACACGGGATATGGTGACCAGTTTGTCCTCAAGCGGCTGACGCAGTTCTTCCAGTACGGAACGCCCGAATTCGGGCAGCTCGTCAAGAAAAAGTATGCCGTTATGCGCAAGACTTACCTCGCCGGGCTTGGGAATGCGGCCGCCGCCTACCATTGCCACATTTGATATGGTGTGGTGCGGTGAACGGAACGGGCGCCTTGTTATAAGTGCGTTTTTGCTTCTTAAAAGCCCCGCGACGGAGTAAATTTTGGTTATTTCCATACTCTCTTCAAAAGTAAGATCGGGCAGTATACTCGGCATACGCCTTGCCATCATTGTTTTCCCCGATCCCGGCGGGCCTATCATAAGAATATTGTGCATACCCGCCGCGGCAATTTCAAGCGCACGTTTAACGCTTTCCTGTCCCTTTACATCGGCAAAGTCGAACATATCGTCCGCGGTTTGGTTTGTAAAAAGCGACTCTATATCCACGGTAAACGGTTTTATTGCTTTGTCGCCGTTAAAAACCGCAACGGCCTGCGAAATATGCATAACGGGGTATACCGTCATTCCTTTGACAAGTGCGGCTTCCTCGGCATTTTCAAACGGCACGATACATTCCCTTATGCCCTGCGCAAAGGCGTGATGAAGCATAGGCAAAACACCGTCTACGGGCCGAACGGAACCGTCAAGCGACAATTCGCCGATAACCAGTATTTCTTCACGCACGGGAACTGTTTTTATACAGGCAAGCAGCCCCAGTGCGATGGGAAGGTCGTATAAAGGCCCCTCTTTTTTTGTGTTTGCGGGTGCAAGGTTGACAGTTATTCTTTTTGCGGGCATTTCATATTCCGCGTTTTTAAGCGCGGTCCGTACCCTCTCTTTGGACTCCTTGACAGCGCTGTCGGGCAGACCGACTATCTCGATTGCGGGAAACCCCGTACTTACATCTACCTCAACTTCCACCAGATAGCCGTCTATGCCTAAAAGCGCAGCCGACAATACCTTTGCAAGCATAATGCTCACCACCTATCTTTTATTCCGTAAATTTAAAGTCTATCGTGCGGGTCATAATGCTTGCGCTTTCAAGCTTTACACGCACCGCTTGTCCTATTTTGTATTCTTTGTGAGTTTGTTCTCCCACAAACATCATTGCATCCTCGTCAAAGATGTAATAATCGTCATTGAGGTTTTTGACTGCGACCATACCTTCAACGGTGTTGGGCAGTTCAACGTAGATCCCCCAGTTTGTAACACCGCTGATAATGCCGTCAAATTCCTGTCCCACCTTATCCGACATATATTCGACTATCTTGTATTTGTCCGTTTCACGCTCGGCTTCATCTGCGCGGCGTTCTGCCATTGAACAGTGCGAAGTTATCTCGGGCAGATTTTT
>CAMNCZ010000362.1 GCA_946534775.1 uncultured Eubacteriaceae bacterium | reverse complement strand
GTGCATGCCCCGCAGGGTTATAGTAAAGGACATTTTTAAATGTCCTTTACTATATATTAAAGGGCCGAAACACCGAACGTTTATCCGTGTGTGCCGACCCTTTTACTTATTATTTGAAAAAATTTTCCGCCTCGTCATCTATCGTTTTTGCCGATATGTCGTTATCGGCCTGTGCCTTTATCGCTTCAAAAGCCTCCGTTTCGGCCGCCTCAAACTCTTTTTTAAGTGCCGTGATGCAGTATATGTACACCCCTGCAACCAAAACGTAAATGATTTTTGCTATTACGGCCAGACCGCCTTTAAGCGAGCCAAGCAGGCCGATAATATCGAATATAAAGCCTATAACACCGATAACCAGTGCGGGAGTAAGTAATTTCCCTTTTACCGCTTTAAGGCCTATAATGCCCCTTAACACATTAAAAAGTGCAAAGAGAAGCGCCATTATGCCCGTTACGGCAATGCCCGTACTCATTATTTTAAGGTCGCCGCCGTTTTGCACATTTTCATCATTTATAACGGATCTTATATGCGTGTACTCATTTTGACCCGATTCTTCGGAGATCTCCTCGTTTTCGGTTATCTTCATTGCGGCGGAACCCACGGTTATTACCATAAGTGAAACGATGATACTCAATATACCGATAACAAGTATAAATACAGATGCTGCCCTTAAAGTTTTTGCGTGATCCATATTATCTCTCCTTTACGCCTCTGCGGGTATCTTTGAAATAACGGTTTTGTATATGTGATTGAATGCAAGTGCGCAAAGTGTGAGCGAAATTACCTCCGCCAGCACAAACGCATACCATACATTGCTTACCCTGTGTGTAAGCGAAAGCAAAAATGCAACGGGCACCAGCACTATCAGCTGACGTGCAAACGACACACCCATTGACAAAAAGCCCTTGCCGAGTGCCTGGAAAACCGAAAGGCTTATTATACACACACTGGCTATCGGGAAATGTATGCTTATTGTCCTTAACGCGGGAACGCCCATTTGCAGGATATGTTCCATATTATCCTCGTTTGCAAAAAGCATAAGCAGTTTGTCGGGGATAAGCTGAAATACTATCATACCAAGCAAAAGCAGTATAAAAGCGTAAAATACACTCAATTTTATCGTCTGCGTCATTCTCTTGCGCTTTGCGGCGCCGTAGCAGAAAGCCACGATAGGCACCATACCGTTGTTAAGACCGAACACGGGCATAAAGATAAAGCTTTGCAGCTTGAAATAAATACCGAATATCGCTATTGCATTGTTTCGGGCTTCATCAAGCGGAAGTGTTGTATCTATTATTTCCATATTTGAAAATATGGTATTGAGAAGCAGCACCATTACCGAACCTATAGATGCCATAAGTATAGACGGGATACCGATATAAAGTATCTTGCCCATTTCTTTGAATGTGGGCTTTATAGTGCGGAATTTCACCAGCTGTATCTCTTTGTTGTATTTAAGGTTAAGGCAAAGTGCAAGCGAACCCGCAACGCACTGGCCTATTACCGTAGCTATCGCAGCACCTTTCATACCCATACGCGGACAGCCGATAAGGCCGAAGATCATTATGGGGTCAAGTATGATATTGGTCACTGCGCCCGTTATCTGTGTTATCATTGAAAGCATAGTCTTGCCCGTTGACTGGAGCATACGTTCAAAGCAAAACTGCGCATACAGACCCATACTTAAACAGCAAGCGTATTTAAGATATACCGTGCCCTCTTTTACGATGTTTTCCGATATGGACTGCGATGCCATAAAAGGCCCCGTAAAGAAAAAGCCAACTATCAGAAATATTATGTAACAGCAGGCATATACCGCTATACCGTTTACCGCAGTGCTGTTTACACCTTCCTGGTCCTGTGCGCCGAGGTTTCTTGAAAGCAGCGCATTCATACCAACGCCGATGCCCGCGCCCGTTGCTATCATAAGGCTTTGTATCGGGAATACCAGTGATATCGCGGTCATACAGTCTGCGCTGTATTTGGCCACAAATATACTGTCCACTATGTTGTACAGCGCCTGCACAAGCATAGATATCATCATAGGCACCGCCATAGATATAAGCAGCTTATTCACCGGCATAGTGCCCATTTTATTTTCTTTCATTGTTTCTTCCAAACTTTTTCCTCTCCCGTATAAAAATTATTTTGCGGCAAGATACAGTTTTTCGACAGCATCCCAGTCAACTATGTTGAACAGTTCGTTTACATAGCTTGCACGCAAATTTTTATATTTTAAGTAATAAGCGTGTTCCCATACATCTATTGTAAAAATAGGTGTGTTGCCCGTGCCGAGGCTTATGGGATTATCCTGATTTGCACTTGCACTCAAAACAAGGCCGCCGTCTTTTGTTACGCTGAGCCACGCCCAGCCCGAGCCGAACTGACCCAGCGCAAGCTTTGTTATCTGTTCTTTAAAGCTGTCAAAACTGCCGAAAGTTTCGTCTATCTTTTTTGCAAGTTCGCCCTTGGGCGCGCCGCCGCCGTTAGGCGAAAGCGTTGAAAAATAGAGATTGTGGTTATAGTAACCGCCGCCCTGATTTTTCA
>CAMNCZ010000361.1 GCA_946534775.1 uncultured Eubacteriaceae bacterium | reverse complement strand
TGGTCATCTGCAACACAGATTATCATACCGCCGTTTACATCCGTGTAGGAAATAGTGAAAAGCGGGTCTGCCGCTACATTAAGACCAACGTGCTTCATACCGCAAAAACTTCTTTTGCCCGCAAGACTTGCGCCGAAAGCAACTTCCATAGCCACCTTTTCATTAGGTGCCCACTCACAGTATATCTCATCGTACTTTGCCGCTTCCTCGGTAACTTCCGTACTGGGAGTACCGGGGTAGGAGCTTACAAGAGCTGCACCTGCCTCGTAAAGGCCGCGCGCAAAGGCTTTATTGCCCAACATTATCTCTTTCATTTTTATTTCTCCTTAATAAGTGATTTGCCCTTGTTCATATATCTCCCGCAAGTTTTACTCAAACTTTTCTTCGTTTTCAAAAGCAACCAGATATTCCTTGCCGTAGCGCTTTCTTAAAAGCGGCTTTTCGATCTTGCCCGTAGGATTTCTCGGTACATCGGCAAAAATTATCTTTCTCGGTCGTTTATATCTCGGCAGGGCAAGACAGAACTCGTTTATCTCGTCTTCCGTACATTCCACGCCTTCTTTAAGCTGAATTACCGCACCCGCGATCTCTCCGAGACGTTTGTCGGGCAGACCGATAACGGCAACATCGTGTATTTTGTCGTTTGTTCTTAAAAAGTCCTCTATCTGTACGGGGTACAGGTTTTCTCCGCCCGAAACGATAACGTCCTTTATTCTGTCCACAAGGTAGATAAAGCCGTCCTCATCCTGCATAGCGGCATCGCCCGTGTAAAGCCAGCCGTCTTTAAGCACCTCTGCGGTCGCCTTGGGGTCGTTATAGTACTCTTCCATAACGCCCGGGCCCTTTACGCAAAGTTCGCCCGCTTCGCCCTGCTTTACATCATTTCCGTTTTTATCGACTATCTTGCATTCCCAACCGTAGCCCGGCACGCCGATAGCGCCTACTTTATAGATATGATCGACACCCAGATGCACGCAGCCGGGTCCGATAGACTCACTCAAACCGTAGTTTGTGTCATAATCGTGATTGGGGAAATATTCTTTCCAATGCTTTATAAGCGACGGAGGCACGGGCTGAGCGCCTATATGCATCAAGCGCCACTGGGAAAGTTTATAATCGCTTAATCTTAACTTGCCGCTGTCAAGCGCATCCAGAATATCCTGCGCCCACGGCACAAGAAGCCATACGATAGTACAGTGTTCGCGCGATACCGTATCAAAAACATACTCTGCCTTTGTGCCCTTTAAAATAACCGCGCGGCTGCCCGAGATAAGGCTGCCGAACCAGTGCATTTTAGCGCCTGTGTGATAAAGCGGCGGTATGCATAAGAAACAGTCGTCGCGGGTCTGACCGTGGTGGTTCTGTTCCACTTTGCAGCTGTGTACAAGGCTTCTGTGGCGGTGTAAAATAGCCTTTGGAAAGCCCGTTGTACCCGACGAAAAGTAGATAGCCGCAAAATCATCGTCACTGATATAAATTTTGGGGTCCTTGCTGGAACAGAAGGAGACCAGTTCGTTATAGTCCTCCGCAAAGGTGGGACAAGAGTTTCCGACATAGATAAGCAGCCTGTTTTTGCTTATTTTTTCCTCAACGGACTCTATACGGCCGATAAATTCGGGGCCGAAAATAAGTATATCAAGTTCCGCAAGGTCTGCACAATAGAGTATCTCGTCTGCGGAATATCTGAAATTAAGCGGCACCGCAATGGCACCCGTCTTTAAGATGCCAAAGTAAATGGGCAGCCATTCAAGGCAGTTCATCATAAGTATACCGACCTTGTTGCCCCTTTGTATACCGCGTTCCAAAAGCATATTTGCCATACGGTTTGCTTTTTCGTTAAAAACGCTCCAGCTTATCTCGCGTCTGTAATACTGGTTTGATGTCGGCTGAATAAGCGAATAATCCTTCCAGGTTATCCTGCCGGGTTCCTCCTGCTCGGGGTTTACCTCGACCAATGCAATATCATCGCCGTAAAGCGCGGCATTTCTTTCAAGAAAATCCATTATAGGCATAATTATGCGCCCTCCGTTTTAAATCACAAAATTTGCATTAAACATATTTATGCATCTTACCTCATTATATACGAAATTATTGAAATAATCAAGGTTTATTTTTGGATAATGGGGAAATATGACGAAATATCTTTATATCTTTGTCACGTTTTAAATTCCCTTTTTCGCATAAAAAAACACCATACCCGTAAGTACGGCACTTCCCAATATCTCTGTTTTACTATTTTACCATATATCCGTATGACTTTTCAATAGAAAAATATAACTTCTTTTCCTTTTTGATAATGGGAAAATATCTTTAGAGGTGCCCTTTATATCGTATTATGGATATTGAATATGTAAAGGATGCTTTAAATTGGGATTTACGCTGCGAAATACGACGGACTTCTGACGAAGTCCTATAACCTCTCCGTCACGGCAAGCCGTGCCACCTCTCCTGAAAGGAGAGGCTTTTCCGCTGCGCTTGCGGTGATAAAGTCGGTAAGCAAGGCGGCTACGGCGGCAGCCTGCCCTGAAAGGGAAGGGGGACCGTCGCAG
>CAMNCZ010000360.1 GCA_946534775.1 uncultured Eubacteriaceae bacterium | reverse complement strand
TTATAGGACTTCGTCAGAAGTCCGTCGTATTTCGCAGCGTAAATGATAATTTACATCACAAACCTACACAAAAGGAGTTTTAAAATGATAGTTATAGGTGTTAGATTTAAAAAAGCGGGAAAGATATATTATTTCGACCCCGCGGGAAATGATATGAAACGCGGTGACGGCGTTATCGTGGAGACGGTAAGGGGTGTCGAATTCGGCACGGTAGAGTTGGAAAATCGCGAGGTGGACACATCTTCTTTTTCGTCACCGATAAAAAAGATAATACGTCCCGCTACCGAAAGGGACAGGCAGATAGCCGAAGAAAACAAGGAAAAGGCCAAAAAGGCAAAGGAGACCTGCCAGAAGTGTGCCGACAGTCACGACCTGGGTATGAAAGTAACGGATGTCGAAATGACATTTGATATGAACAAGATAATATTTTTCTTTACCGCCGACGGAAGAATAGATTTCCGCGACCTTGTAAAGGACCTTGCGGCCATTTTTAAAACAAGGATAGAATTAAGGCAGATAGGTGTGCGCGACGAGGCGAAAATGCTTAACGGTATAGGCATTTGCGGCCGTTCACTCTGCTGCGCGACCTTCCTTGGCGATTTTCAGCCCGTAAGTATAAAAATGGCAAAAGACCAGGGCCTTTCCCTTAATCCCACCAAAATAAGCGGTATCTGCGGCAGGCTTATGTGCTGCCTTAAATACGAGCAGGATACTTACGAATATCTCAATAAAAACCTGCCGCGTGAGGGCGATCTTATACAGACCGACTACGGCCCGGGCGAAGTGCTGAGTGTAAGCGTTTTAAGGCGCATTATAAAAGCGGCTGTGGACACGGGCGACAACGAAAAAGAAGTTATGTTTCTTGACCCGTCGGAAATAAAGGTGACAAAGCGCAAACATATACGCGAGGAACGTATTTCCAAAGACGATCTGAAAAATTTAATGGATGATTGAAAATTATCGGATAAAACGAGTGGGATATTAAAATGAAAAAGGATTTATTAAAAAACGGAGAAAGACTTGACGATCTGCACAGAAACGGCTATATGCTGATACAAAATCCCGAAAAATTTTGCTTTGGCCTTGATGCCGTGCTTTTATCGGGTTTTGCGAAGGCCAAGCCCGATGAGTTGGTTATGGACCTCTGCTCGGGCAACGGTGTGGTGCCGATTTTAATGGAGGGGAAAACGGACTGCGAACAGTTTGTGGGTGTCGAGATACAGCCCGACAACGTGGATATGGCCAAACGCAGCATACAATACAACAACCAGGAAGACAAGATATATATGGAATGTTGTGATTTAAAGGAACTGGATAAAATTTACAATCCGCATCTTTTTGATGTAGTGACCTGCAATCCGCCCTATATTAAGGCGGGCAGCGGTGCGGTAAACGAGGCGGACGGCAAAGCGGTCGCAAGGCATGAGATACTTTGCACGCTTGATGATGTATTTGCGGCAGCCGCAAAAATGCTTAAATACGGCGGCAGGCTTTATATGGTGCACCGCACAAACCGCCTTGGCGATATTTTTGAACTGAGTAAAAAGCACCGTCTTGAACCGAAGGTGATGCGTTTTGTGCACGCAACGATAGACAAAGCCCCGTCAATGGTGCTTATGGAATTTGCCAAAGACGGCAAACCGCATCTTGAGGTGGAAAAACCGATGATAATTTATGCGGCGGGAAATGTGTATACAAAGGAAGTAAACGATATATTCTATAATTGAGGTCTTGAAATGACGGGAACATTGTATATCTGCGGCACGCCGATAGGAAATATAGAGGATATAACACTGCGTGTGCTGCGAACTTTAAAGGAATGTGACCTTATCGCCGCCGAAGATACGCGGCAGAGTGTCAAACTTTTAAATCATTACGATATAAAAACGCCGCTTACAAGCTACCACGAGCACAATAAGGACGAAAAGGGCCCGAAACTGCTTGCACAGCTGATGGAGGGCAAAAATATCGCGCTTGTGACGGATGCGGGTATGCCGGGGATCTCCGACCCGGGCGAAGATATGATAAAACTTTGCTATGAAAACGGCGTGCCCGTAACGGTGGTGCCCGGGGCTACGGCGGCGGTGACGGCGCTGGTTTTAAGCGGGCTTTCAAGCCGCAGCTATGTTTTTGAGGGCTTTCTGCCAAGCGGCAAAAACGCAAGGAAACAGGTGCTTGACGGGCTTAAAAATCAAACGGCGACCATAATTTTGTACGAGGCGCCGCATCATCTGAAAAATACGCTGAAAGAGCTTGCGCAAACGCTGGGTGCAAGGCCTGCGGCCTGTGTAAAAGAACTGACAAAACGTTTTGAAGATGTCAACAAAATGTCCCTTGACGAGCTTGCGCGCTATTATGAGGAAAACGAGCCAAAAGGCGAGTTTGTGATAGTGATAGAGGGCAGGGAATACCGCGAGATAGCCGAAGAAAAGGCCGAAGAAGCAAGCAAAATGAGCATTGAAGAACATTTTAAAATGTATATCGACAAGGGCCTTGACGAAAAGGCGGCAATGAAAGCCGTCGCAAAGGACAGGGGTATCGGAAAACGCGATGTTTACAGCGTTATAAAGGG
>CAMNCZ010000359.1 GCA_946534775.1 uncultured Eubacteriaceae bacterium | reverse complement strand
CTTAGAAAAATATATCTGCACGGTAAAAAGAAAGATCTGCCGTGCCATCCAAAGGAGGAGATTTTTATGGTTCAAATTCTCGCAGGTGAAAAAGGTGAAGGTAAGACAAAGAAACTTATTGAAATGGCAAATGCCGCTATGAAGGCTGCCAACGGTCACATCGTTTATATTGATGATGACAGCAGACACACCTATGATATATCTCACGATATACGTTTTGTTGACACATCCGAATATAATATTTCAAACTACAAGGAACTTATCGGTTTTATTTACGGTATTTTCTCGCAGGACAGCGATATCGAAAAGGTTTATATCGACGGCCTTTTCAAGGTAGTTAAAAACCTTGAAGGCGATGATATCATCAAACTCGCTTCCAGACTTAAAGCTATCAGCGAGAAATACTCGGTTGATTTTATTATCGCAGCAAACAACGATGAAAAGAAGATACCCGATGAATTAAAGGATCTCCTTATCTGATAACTATAGACTTATATAAAAAATGCACCCACTTCGGCTTGGGTGCATTTTTTTATCAGATAAACTTTCTGTCGTACAATAAATATAAAAAACCGCGATATAATACCGCGGCCTTAATTTTAGTTATCGCCTGCTACAAGTCCTATCAAAAGACCCATTACAAATATCATTACGCCTGCTGCACCTGCTGCGGCCGCAACCTTTGTTTTATCTTTGTTGGGGATAAAAACGCCGTTTACGGGGTTGCGCTCTATTTCCTTTTTAGCTGCACGATAGTGTTTTCTTGGTCTTGCATAACTCATAATTATGTTCTCCCTTCTTTTATACATTTAGTCTATAGGTTAATATCAGGCTTGCGCCTGTCATATACAATATTGAAAGTATAAGGTTGGTATTGCTTATAAGCCTTAATATCTTTTCGGCCATATCAAGTATGCCCTGCAAGCCGTTAAGTTCCTTGAAATTAATACTTACACCGCCCGCTCTGAACACTGTCAAAAGCACTGCGCCGCTTATAAAAACCAATGCAAAAAAGCCCATAAATATAAGGAAATTTCTTGCAAAGCCCCTTGATGCAAGCTGTCCCAATGTCTGCGACATAAAGGCTGTAGACATAACAAAAAGACAAAGCATAAGCACAAAGTACACACCAAGCCTTATAAACATTTTCAAATCAAAATTAAGTCCGTCGGACTGCGACAGATCGGGTATTACCGAAAGGATATCGCCGACTATGCTTATACTGTTTGCCACCTTCAGCACATCATAGGTAAGTATGGCGGCGGCACACAATAAAACCAGAAGCCCCGCAACAGCCTTGCTTAAAACAAGCTCCCATGTATATATAGGCAGCAGATGGTTAAGATAACTGCGGTTTGTAAGTATATCCTCGCCAAACCACTGACACGCTGCCACTACCACCATAACCGCGGCAAAAACAATGAGCATTGCCCATATACCCGCAGAACAATAACGCATAGCGTTCATTCTGTATGCCGTCTGCGCGGTAAAGTTAAGCGCAAATTCATCGCTCCATACATAACTTGTTATCATTGAAACGATCACTGCGATAAGCACAAATATAATGCTTCTTAAAAATATCCTGCAAAAATCCTTAAAAAGTATGTTCAGAAATTTCAGCATTTGTATACCTCCCTGTATAAGGCAGAAACTTCTTTGCCGTACTCAGCCCTTACCTCATCTACGGTGCCTGCAAGTTTTATCTGACCGCGGTGAATAAACATCACATCGTCGATTATCTTTTCAAGCTCGTTTGGTATACGCGAAAAAATAAGAACACTTGAATCATCCTGCATATTGCTTAAAATAAGTTTTGCGATAAAATCCCTTGCCTTTGGCTCAATATGGGTCATAGGCTCGTCAAGTATATAAAGTTTGGTCTTGCGGCACATCACAAATATTGCCTGCGCTTTCTGCATTGCCGTAGACGACATGTGTCCGAAAGTATCCGAAAGTTTTATACCCGCGTATTTGATAAGTTTTTCGGCTTTCTCCGCATCAAAATCGTTGTAGAAAGCTTTGTACTTTCTCATTACCGAAGAGACCTTTGTGTAATCGCTTACAAACGGTATTTCGGGCAAAAAGCTGATATAATCTTTTGTTTTTCTTGACGGTTTTATGCCGCACACCTTTATCTCGCCAACGCTTACGGGTGTCAGGCCGCAGATCATACGCGCAATAGAACTTTTCCCGCTGTCATCCGGGCCAAGCACAGCAACGATACGCCCCGGCTCTATATCAAACGTCACATCATTTACGCCGTATTTATTGCCATAACGTTTTTTTACACCTTTAAGACTAAGCAATATCTCGTCAGTGTAGCCGTTTGGCTGCTGAACAGTTTTTTGCTTCGTCTTTGACGGCGCTTTCTTTTTAACTTTTTCGGTTTTTTCTTTTGCCATAAAATACACCCCAAAGGTAGTTTGTAGATCCATAATCTCCACGAAATTTTCAATTTCGTGTCGTTGAACGGCGGCGGGTCTAAAAAGCAAGCTTTTTATTCCCTTTGCCGTTCACATTATGCCATAATCTCCACGAAATTTTCAATTTCGTGTCGTTGAACGGCGGCGGGTCTAAA
>CAMNCZ010000358.1 GCA_946534775.1 uncultured Eubacteriaceae bacterium | reverse complement strand
AGTTTGAAAAAGACTACGCCGCTTTGAAAAGCGCAAGTGATCAGATCCATACAGGGGAAGATGGCGAAACTACGGCAGACAGCGAGGTATATGAGAGAAACGGACAGCAGCCTCTCGATAATTCGCAGCTGCTTTACCGCGTTTATGCAAATGCATGGCTTAGAAATGCCATGACGACCGTAGCTTCAAATACGTCAATGACTGCGTTTAAGTATATACCGAAAGGCCATGCCGACTCCGATACGGGTGCGGTACAGGTCGTACCCGTACACAAAACCACAGTGACAAGCACGGGTACAATTATGTCCGAAAGCCCGGGTGCTTTGTATAACTTTCGTATGTATGCCGTTATCCCCGATAATCTGGAGCTGACGGATGAAACGCTTGAAACGATAAAGAATAATCTTGAACTTTCCGCTGTTCAGCAGGCCAGCGGTGAGCCGGTTGATAACAAGTATCTGTTAAGCAGTCCTTATGTTTATACGCTGAGAACCACTACTTTAAACGGTCAAAAAGTTATAGAAGTTGATTTTCACTTTAAGGCTGCGCTTAAAATGGACAGCGAAACAAAGGTAACGCTTAAATATGATGCGTACATAACAAATGATGAACTTTCAAAACTTGGCACAAGTGAGCGTTTGTTTACCGCATCTACTTATATGATGGTTCTCGATTCGGGTGTTCAGGTGAAAAATGCCGATAACAAACCCGCACTTGTCAACCTGACCGTTGACGGCAATCAAAAGTCGGCAGCCCTTTCCACCGATAACGAGCGTATCAATCTTGCGGATAAACAAAGAAGTGTACAAAGCAGTAAATATGTTACAACATATATTCATCCGCACGGTTCTATAACCTCGCGTGTTGAGGGCAGTAATATAAATGAAAAAAATTCATATTACCAATATCATCTCAGTTTTACGGATTACATTAATGTTTCCATTGCCACACCTTTGATACACGACCCGATTATGCTTGATATAGTGGAATATTCTCCCTTATCGGCATCGGATAGAACGGGGGATTATTCAGTCAATGATGAAGGCTTGTGGCAGGGTGAACTTATAAGCGTTGATGCTTCATCCGTAGCTTCGCAGGGATTTGAGCCTAAGGTATACTACAAGCAGGTCCCCAAAAAAGGCGACGACGGAAAGCAGTCGACCGAAATGAGTCGTATAAAAGATTTGATAGATAATTTTGCCGATACTGAATTAAGTGATGGTGTACAGATCCCGCGATATGATGCGTTTGCCGACGAATTAAAGAACGGCAGCGGTTGGACACTTATGCAAGATAGCGGCAATAATATATTTGTTCCCAATACAGATGAGATGCTTCAAGAGGGCAATGTATATGTTGTTGCGGTTGTACTTACCGTGCCGGCTGTCGAAGGCAATAAATCGCATAAAGAGACTATAGACGGCAATGATAAGGATTATTTATATATGCCCGTTACATCAACGGACCATACAATAACAATGGATGTTGTATTGAATATGCAGGCGCCCGAGATAAAGAACGGAGATAGTCAAACAACAGTGGCTGATGCCGCATCTAAAGTCAACAACAACCAATATGCAAGAAATGATTTCAGCAGCGTTGTTATAGACAGTACCGTTAACGCAAACGGTGATTTTTCGACGGCACGTTATTCTTATATTGCCTCAAACCCGACGGAGGTTTATTTAAGCCACCTTGTAAGGCTTGTAAAAGTTGAAGAAAACGATACGACCAGACGTCTTGAAGGCGCAAAGTTTTCTGTTTTTTATGATAAAGAATGTGTACATCACGGGTGGTGGTGGAATAAAAATGAAGATGATACGCCTGTAATTGATCAAATGCAGAAGATCTCGGATGTACGAGGCTATGTTGAGTTCAGCCTTGCGCCCGGAGAATACTATGTACAAGAGGAAGTTGCGCCAAAGGGCTATTTATTGGACGAAACCGTATATAAAATAATTGTGCCCAGAAACGAGGATGTTGATGTTCAGCTGCTTAAACCCAATGCCAATGGCGGTTATGATGATGTTACATCATACGCATACAGTGTGGATGATGAGGGACTTTTTATAGAGAATAAACGTATAGAAAATGTTAAGGTACGTTTTATAAAAAGAGATGCCGATTCGGATAATAAATCTGCACTTAACGGGGCAAAATACAGCGTTTACAAAGTTGAAGATACAATAAGCGATGTGCCTGTAAGTTTTGTTTATCAACAATCAAAGAAAAAAGGTTTACAGGGCTGTTATGTGTATTCATCAAATACGGAACCGTACGACCAAAACGAGGAAGGGGAAAGTTACACAAATACATTGACAAGCGTACTGGAAAGCGGTATTAACAACAAAGAAGAACAGGTGGCACAAGGCTATATAAGCGAAACGGGAATTGAACCTGTAGGCAAAGACGGTTCTATCTGGCTTGCAAATTTGCCCGACGGTCTTTATGTTATACGGGAGATCTCTGCGCCTGCGGGATATGAAAAAAGCAGCGAGGAATTTTATTTCCGCGTTGTTCCGTCCAGAACGGTGACTCCGACCGCAATTTCAAGCGAAAAAGATGTACAGGCGGATGTT
>CAMNCZ010000357.1 GCA_946534775.1 uncultured Eubacteriaceae bacterium | reverse complement strand
TTTGATTTATTTTAATGTATGTGAAAACAAAAGGTAATAAACCTGTAATATAATAAAGGGCTTTTTTATGGTATTATAAATAATAAGTGTATGATTTGGAGAAGAAAAAATGGACTTATTTGATTACAGCAGACAAAAGAATATGAACCGTGAGGCACCGCTTGCGGCGCGTATGAGACCCGAAAAATTGGAGGATTTTGTCGGACAGGAACACATTGTCGGCAAAAATACCCTTTTATACAGATCGATAACCGCCGACAAGCTGTCCTCAATAATTTTGTACGGGCCGCCGGGTACGGGTAAAACTACGCTGGCGCACGTTATTGCGCATACCACGGCGGGCGAGTTCAGGCAGATAAATGCAACTACGGCGGGAAAAAAGGATATTACCGATATTGTTTCGGAGGCGAAGGACAAAATTGCACTGAGCGGCAGACGCACGATATTGTTTATTGACGAGATACACCGTTTTAACAAGGCGCAGCAGGATGCACTGCTGCCTTATGTGGAGGACGGCACGGTGATACTTATAGGCGCTACCACCGAAAATCCGTATTTTGAGGTAAACAAAGCGCTTGTAAGCCGCAGTATCATTTTTGAACTGAAACATCTGTCAAAACAGAATATAAAATGCCTTATCGAAAGGGCGCTTAGTGATGTTGATAAAGGCTACGGCAATTTCGATATTGATATGAGTGATGAGGCAAAGGAGTTTATTGCCGATGTCAGCAGCGGTGATGCGCGGATCGCGCTTAATGCGCTTGAACTGGCGGTGCTTACTACAGACCCCGACAGCAAAAATATCATACATATAGACCTTGAAACGGCAGAACAGTGCATACAGAAACGTTCGCTCAATTACGATAAAGACGGCGATAACCATTACGATACGATATCGGCGTTTATAAAAAGTATGCGAGGCAGCGACCCCGATGCGGCGGTGTATTATCTTGCAAAAATGCTTTATGCGGGCGAAGATCCGCGTTTTATTGCAAGAAGGATAGTGATATGTGCCTCGGAGGATGTGGGAAATGCTGACCCGCGTGCACTATGTGTTGCGGTCGCGGCGGCTCAGGCAGTCGATTTTATAGGCTTACCCGAGTGTCAGATAAACCTTTCACAGGCTGCAGCTTATGTTGCCTGCGCACCTAAAAGCAATGCCAGCGTAAATGCTATTTACGATGCTATGAATGATGTAAAACATATTCAGACCTCGGGTGTGCCCAATCATCTGCGCGACAGCCATTATCCGGGTGCCGAGAAAATGGGGCACGGTGTGGGCTATAAATATGCCCACGATTTCCCGAACAACTATGTCGAACAACAGTATCTTCCCGACGAACTTGTCGGAAAACAATATTACACCTTCCAAAATGGCTACGAACTGAAACTTAAAAACTGGTTCGATAAAATTAAGAAAGGGGAGGATTAAATGATAAAAAGAATTACGGCTTTGATCCTTGCATTGACAATGATACAGGCATTTTACATAAAAGATGTCGGAGCTGCCGAAAAAATGAAAGGTATTTGGGTGTGTACGGTAGCAAACCTGGATTATCCGAAATCGGGTACGGTCAACTCGGTCCAGCTTATGAAAGAGGCTGACGAAATACTGGACAACTGTCAAAGTTTAGGTTTTAACACGATATTTTTTCAAGTAAGGCCTGCGGGCGATGCTTTTTATAAATCAAGCATTTTTCCTTACAGCCAGTGGCTTACGGGTTCGCAGGGAACGGCGCCCGAAAACGGTTTTGACCCGCTTTCGTACTGGGTAGACGGTGCGCATAAACGCGGTATGGAACTGCACGCGTGGATAAATCCTTACAGAATTACGACAAACGGTGTTTCGCTTGATTCTCTTGCATTTACCAATCCCGCAAGGATAAACAAAAATTACACCATACATTATTCAAACGGCAATTACTACTATAACCCTGCTATGCCGGAGGTAAGGCAGCTTGTAGTGGACGGTGTTATGGAGATAGTCAATAATTACGATGTTGACGGTATCCACATGGACGATTATTTTTATCCCGGTTCCGATATTGATGACGATGCCGATTTTGCAAAATACAACACGGGCTTTGATAATAAGGACGACTGGAGAAGAAACAACTGCGATATGCTTGTTAAGGAACTTCACGACAAATTATCGGCAAAGGGTATCACCTTTGGTATCAGTCCGAGCGGCATCTGGGCAAATAAAAGCAATAATCCCCTTGGCAGTGATACGGGCGGGTTTGAGTCCTATTCGGCTATTTTTGCCGATACCCGCAAGTGGGCTTTAAACGGTTGGATAGATTATATTGCACCGCAGATATACTGGCAGATAGGCCACAGCATAGCGGACTATGAAACCGTTGCAAAGTGGTGGGCGGATACGCTTGCTTCAAGCAATACAAAGCTTTATGTGGGCATAGGCGAATATCGCTGCGACGATGCAGGCAGCGACAGTGTGTGGTATAACGGTGCTGAAATAAACAGACAGTTTGAAATGAATAAAAATATCCCTAAAATAGACGGGGAGATACATTTCAGATACGGTTCGATAATGCAAAACGAGGCACTTAAAAATATTGTT
>CAMNCZ010000356.1 GCA_946534775.1 uncultured Eubacteriaceae bacterium | reverse complement strand
TGTAAGGCGAAATTTCACCCTTATCTCGGACTCGAAGGTTATCTCTATAAGACCTTTTTCGCTGAGACTTTTTACGGCAGCTGCATTATTTTTATTGATTTCGGGCTTTTTGTTAAAGTTTACAACGTGCAGGTCACCACCCATAAGATAGGACTGATAAGCACGCCCGAAAATTTCGGACTCATATTTATTCATAAAAATTCTCCCGATATATTATAAAACCTTTTCCAGAAATTCTTTTAAACGCTGACTTTTAGGTGCCTCAAAAAATTCCTTTGGTTCGTTTTCTTCTATTATTTGTCCTTTTTCCATAAATATTACTCTTGTTGCAACTTCACGGGCAAAGCCCATTTCGTGAGTAACTACGACCATTGTCATATTTGCTTTTGCAAGGTCGCGCATAACTTCCAATACTTCACCGACCATTTCGGGGTCAAGTGCGGAAGTGGGCTCGTCAAAAAGCATAACATCGGGCTGCATACAAAGCGCGCGTACAATGGCAATACGCTGTTTCTGCCCGCCCGAAAGCTGATTTGGATAGCTGTTTGCGCGGTCATCAAGTCCAACCCTTTTTAAAAGCTCCATAGCATTTTCCTCGGCTTGCTGCTTCGTCTTGCCCTGCAATTTCATTGGCGCCAGAGTAAGATTTTGCAAAACGGTTTTATGCGGAAAAAGATTGAATTGCTGAAAAACCATACCCATACGCTGACGCAGCTTGTTTATATTGTTTTTAGGGTCGGTAATATCGCTGCCTTCAAAGAATATATGACCCGATGTCGGTTCTTCAAGACGGTTAAGACAGCGTAAAAATGTGCTTTTACCGCTGCCCGACGGGCCGATGACCGCAACGACTTCACCGCGTCTTATTTCCTGATTTATATTGTCAAGTGCCGTAGTAGTGGAAAATTCTTTTCCCAGGCCCTCAACTTTAATAATAACTTCTTCAGACATTTGTACCTTACCTTTCTGCGTTTCTTGATATCAATTCCAGTTTTTTAACACCTGCGCTCAATACCATTACTATTACAAGATAGATAAATGCGGCGGCAAACAGCGGCAAGAAAGCGGAGTAGGTCTGTCCGCGTATGATATTTGCGCCCATTGTAAGGTCTTCAAGTGCTATGTAACCCGAAATAGAGGTTTCTTTAAGCAAAACTATAACCTCGTTGCCGAGTGCCGGAAGAACATTTTTAAACGCCTGCGGCAGTATAATATACCACATTGTCGATACATAGCCAAATCCAAGGCTTCTGCCTGCCTCAAACTGGCCGTTGTCAACACTCATAATACCGCTTCGTACGATCTCTGCCACATAGGCGCCCGAGTTTATGCCGAATGCGCAGATAGCCACAAAAGCTTTATCTATATTTACGCTGCCGAAGATAACGAAATAAATTATCATCAGCTGTACCGTTGACGGTGTTCCGCGTATAACGGTAAGATAAATATTGCAGAAAAAGTTGGCTATACTTAACAGCAGCTGTAAAATGAAATGCACGGGACCGCAGTATTTTTTTGTATGTGTTTTATCGTAAGTTGCACGCACGATAGCTATGGTCACACCTATTATAAGGCCTACGATAAGCGCAAAAAACGTTACTTTAAGCGTTACTTTCAAACCCTTTACAAGGTATATGTAACGATCGTTTTTTATAAAATTAAGGTAAAAATCATTCTGAAATTGCTGAAAGTCCAAAAACATAAAAGATTTCCTTTCGGTTTAATATAAAAGCGGCTTGATATACAAACCGCTTTTATTTTAATATTATGCAGCGTTTGTTGCCTCTTCTGCTGTTTCGGATGATTCAGCAGCCGACTCTTCGTCATCGTTTACTTTGTATTTTGCAACGATCTCGTCAAGTTTGCCGTTTTCCTGCATTTCTGCAATAGCTTCATTGATCACATTAAGAAGTGCTGTATTGCCTTTTTGTACGGCAAATGCATATTCTTCTTCTGTAAGTGACTGATCAAGTATTACAAGGTCATCATCTGCCTCGATAAATTTAGCTGCCGTATCGCCGTCAATAACGACCGCGTCGATTTTTTTCTGCTTTAAAGCTTCAATAGCTTCAAAACCTTTGCCGTAACGTTCTACGGTTGCATCGGTGTAATTTGTTGTTACATATTCGTCACCTGTTGTGTTAAGCTGAACGCCGATACCTTTGCCTGCAAGTTCACTCGGTTCTTTGATAGAACTGTCAAAACGTACAATAACTACCTGACTTGTTGTTACATAAGGTGTTGAAAAGTCAACACTCTGTTTTCTGTCTTCGTTAACTGTTATACCCGATGCGGCAACATCTGTTTTGCCTGTACTTACAGCTGTGATAACGGAACTGAAATCCATATTTTCGGCAGCAGACTCAACACCGAGTTTTTCTGCAATATAAGCCATAACTTCGGCGTCGATACCGACTACCTGTTCGTTTTCGATAAATTCATAAGGCGGAAAGTCTGCACTTGTTGCCCAAGTAAGCTTGCCCTCGGTAACGGTTTTTACTGCTTCGGCTGTTTCACCGCCTGCGGGGGCTGAAGGAGCAGCGGGGTCAGTCTGGCCGCAGCCTATCATTGAAGCGATCATA
>CAMNCZ010000355.1 GCA_946534775.1 uncultured Eubacteriaceae bacterium | reverse complement strand
GGTTTTTGAAACATTTTCCGCAATTATCGTTTTACCGCCAAGCCTTGTTGAACCGCCCTTAAAATCTATTTTCTGTGTTTCTTTCGGCCCCTGTATCGAACTTATCTCCTCAAAGCGCTCCAGTCTTGCCTTTTGCTTTGTCGTTCTTGCCCTTGCGCCGCGCCTTATCCACTCCAGTTCGGTGCGGATAAAACTTTTTCTTTTACGCTCCGATGCCGCTTCAAGTTCTTCTCTTTCCGCCTTTTTTTCAAGGAAAACAGTATAATTGCCTTCGTAAGTATATAATTTTCCGTTGTCAAGTTCTATAATTTTATTGGCGGCCCTATCCAGGAAATATCTGTCGTGAGTTACCAATATAAGTGCCTTTGTGCTGGATTTTAACATACCTTCAAGCCATTCGACGGTCTTGCTGTCAATATGGTTTGTCGGCTCGTCAAGTATAAGCAGATCGACCTTTGATATAAGCGCCGCCGCAAGCGCAACACGCTTTTTGCCGCCGCCCGAAAGTTCCGATATCGGTTTATAATAATCGTTTATGCCTATCCTTGTCAAAATGGATCTTACATTGCTGTCCTCCTCGGGTGACTGCGGGTCGCAGATACGGTTCATATAATCGATAACTACCTCGTTTTCAAGAAAAACAGGCGTCTGCGGCAGATAAGAAACACGCAGCCCGCGCATTTTGATTATCTCGCCCGAATCGGGTTCGTCAACGCCCGCAATTATTTTCAAAAGCGTTGACTTTCCCGTACCGTTGATACCGATTATGCCTATTTTGTCGGTGTCTTCCACCCCAAATGAAATATCTTTTAAAACAACTTTCTCTCCAAAAGCCTTTGAAATATTTTCAACTGTAAGTATGTTCATTTTTTAACCTCAATTTTTATATCATTATCTGCCAAAAGACGATCGTCCGACACATTTGAAAACAGAAATCAATCCCTCTTATTAACAATGGCGATACAAATTATCTCCACGCTCTCGGCGCCTGCTTTTATCAGCGTTTTCGCACATTCGTTCACCGTTGTGCCCGTGGTGTATATATCATCGACAAGCAAAATTTTCTTTCCGACAATATACTCGGTGTTTATTGCTTTAAAGGCGCCTTTCAGATTTTTGCGGCGTTCTTCCTTTGATATATCGTGCTGATTTTTGGTATCGATAACTTTTTCAAGCAGCTGCTTAAATTCACCCATACCGCGTTTTGCGATCTCTTTTGCCAATATCTCGCCCTGGTTGTAACCGCGTATTTTCTGTTTCTTCGGATGCATCGGCACATAAGTTACCGTATCGGCATTTTCAAAACCTCTGCTTTTTGCATAGCCGCATAAAATATCTGCAAAATATTTTATATACTGCGGGTGGTCGTGAAATTTAATATTGTGTACTATCTTTCTTATCTCGTCTTTATATTCATAAGCGGGATAAACCTTTTTAAAATACAATTTTGCTCCGCGGCAGTCCGAACAGATATTATTTGAAATTATCGGCACACCGCAGATATCACATACCCTGCCCGTTATCGGCTTTACCTTGTCTTTACATTCGGGACACAGCCGGCGGTCGGTCATAAATTCAATTACCTCATTACAAACTATACATCTGTTTGGATAGATAAGTTCAAGTAAAATATCTTTTGTTTTATTTAAATATTTCATTATCGGGATAGATCTCAAATTTTAATTTTTCTTTTGTATATGGGTGTTCAAAGCTTATTATATGGCTGAATAAGGCAGGCATAATGCCGCGTTTATGCTTAAAAGCGGGGTTATACTTTGTATCGCCGTATATAGGTGTTTTATTGAAAAGCATCTGCGCCCTTATCTGATGATGCCTGCCCGTAAGCAGATGCACCTTCAAAAGCGCCTTATCGTCTTTCTGCCACAATTTTTCATATTCAAGCACGGCAAGCTTACCCATTCCCTTATTTACATTTTTCACCAGATTGAGCCTTTTATCGTGCATAAGATAGTTTTCAAGCCTTGCGCTTTCTTCGGGGCAGCCGCATACTACAGCCAGATAATATTTTGTTATATCGGTTTTGGAAAGCAGCGCAGCTGTTTCCCTGTCCTTTGCAAGCAGCACAAGACCGCCCACGGGTCTGTCAAGGCGGTTGATTATATATATTTGTCCGCCCGTATATTTTTCGGCAAGTCTTACCGTATCTTCCTCGCCCTCGCTTTGCGACAAAACCCCCGCGGGTTTGTTTATTATCATAAGATATTTGTCTTCAAAAACTATGTTTAGATCATTCTTCGCTTTTTGCATTGTAGTCCTTTAATTTTTTGTGTACAAGATAATTTACGGTACCGCGCGGATAGTTGCCTTTTTTATTGAGTTCACCGAATTTTTTGCCAAGCAGCAGTTCAACACCCTCACTTATATGTTCTATCGCATATATTGAAAATCTGCCGTCTTTGACCGCTTCGATGACCTCGTCTTTAAGCACCAGATCACGCACATTCTGTTTTGGGATAATTACCGCGTTATCCTTTAAACCGCGGCTTTTACATATCTCAAAAAAGCCCTCTATTTTTTCCGTAACGCCGCCAATGGGCTGAATAACACCCTTTTGATTTATACTGCCCG
>CAMNCZ010000354.1 GCA_946534775.1 uncultured Eubacteriaceae bacterium | reverse complement strand
TTGATTATTTTGTCCTCGGAATATAACTGCATGATTTTTTGATATTGTGAATACGAAAATGTTATAAATAATACTTGTTTGAATTTCGGATGAGTAAAAGCTGAGATCGCTTGTTTAAGAAAATGAAGTGATGATATGCACAAAAAAGAAACCTTGCTTTTTAAAAGTCATTTAAACCGTACTCCGTGCCGTATTTACATACCAAACCGCCGTATACCGTCCTTATCTTTTTATCCCCGTAGACATCGAATTTTCTGCCGTTTGAGGTTATATTGATGTAGTTTATCCCAAATAGCTTGTCGGGGTATGCTTTTTTTATGTTATAAACATAATCAAGGTCTTTTATTGTGTCAAAGGTGGTGTATCGGTGGCCGTCCTCGCTGTAGCGGCTGATGGCAAGGTCGAGCATAACGGGGACATCCGCCTGTTCCATGGCGTTATACAGTGCGCCGACAT
Source organism: uncultured Eubacteriaceae bacterium (assembly GCA_946534775.1). Taxonomy (GTDB): domain Bacteria; phylum Bacillota; class Clostridia; order Lachnospirales; family CAG-274; genus RGIG4310. The sequence continues at coordinate 2,134 of CAMNCZ010000354.1, read as the reverse complement.
CCCTGTTTTTCTCGGTAAAAGTGGCGGTTATAGCGATATAGTCGGCATAGTCGCGGCCGACAAACTCGTAATCGGTGTCGGAGAGCATGACGGGCTGAACGAATTTTATATTTTTGCATCTTGCGCGGAATATCCCGACACACAGCTTGAAATATTCCGTATCTCCCGCTATGCAGATATACATAGGCAGGTCGTATTCCCCTGCCGCATCCGCTATCTCGGGCAGGGAAGAAAATCTGATGTCCCTGCTTATAATAAGCATTGGTATTTTGCCGTTTGCATAACATTCCAGAATTTTATCCTTGGGATAGGTCTTTTGCACGCCGATAAGATAAATGCTGCTTTTAACACCGCATAAGGCTTCGTAATCGGCTATGCCAAGCCCGCTTTTTGAAATATAAGCGCCGCAGACCAGATCATCCGCGGCGGCTGATGCTGAGATAAAAATTGTGAAGATAAGTGTAAAAACTGCGGTTTTAATCCTGTTTTTCCTCAAGATAAACATTCACTCCCTCTAAGTAGTTAAGAGGGTAGCCGTCCGATGAATGAAGCAGGTACTTTGACTCAAAAGCGGAGTAGGGCACGGACTTGCGCCCGCCGTTTTCCGCAGCATCCCAATACTTTTTCAGTACATTGAACGGCAGGTAAAAATACTCGTCCGTGTGCGAAAAATGCACAAGCAGAAACGATACACCGCCCTGACGCTCGAAATGCTCCATAAACTCTACCTGGTGCGAGTGGATGTTCTGCATCGGCAGCCGCTTTTCGTGTGTTTCCTTTGCATCAAAACAAACAGCTATCCCTTGTACCACACCTATATAATCCACCGTGGACTGCTTGTCAAAATATGCAAGGGTTATCTGACCGTGCTCCTTATCAAGCTTGACAGGGGTTATCGGTGTAGGTATCTTTTGTATTATAGCCACATTACGCTGTTTGTATACGTCATTTGTCATATTTATCATTTCTTCAAAGGCACTGCCGCGCAGTCCCCGTGTGTTCCAATAGCCCATATTAGCCTCCGAATTTATCTGTCTGGCGAAAAACAGGTTTTTCGCCAATTTTTGGCAGTCAGCCTGCGCGCCTTGCTGCGCTGCGGCACTTGTCTGCCTGTAAGGAAACAAAAACAAGTTTTGTTCCTCGCACGGGCAAAGCCCGCACTGCGGATTAAAGTCTGCGACGCTTGGATTACTGTTAAACAGACTCTTTCAGCCTTGTCGCAAATGATAATTTGCGGCATAAAAATTCAGCCGCGGTGTTAGAATTTGAATTGCGTAAAACTACATTCGCGAATATGTTTGGACCCACTTTTCTAAAAAGTGGGCGGGGTGCAGGGGCAGAGCCCCTGCAAAAAAAAGCCCGACAAATCCCGATTTGTCATCACTTAAATACTTTGCTGTCATTGAATAAGTTTTTCCGCCGTTCTTTTCAAGACCTCATTTTTATCGGTCAGAAAACGTTCTATATCTTTTTTTTCGCCGCCCGTGTTTATATGCGCAATAACGGCATTTCGCACTATCGTGGCGCGGCCGCGCCATGCAATGCCCGTATCCCCGTATCGTTTTTTGAACTGTTTATTGGTCATTGAAAAAAAGTGGGTATAGTCCTTTTCCCTCAGATTGATTTTGACCCTGCCTTTGTTCTTGGGGCAGGAAAGCTGGCAGACATCACAGCCGTAGACCTGTCCGCCTATCATCTTCATCTGTTCGTCGGAAAGCACACCCTTTATCTGGGTCAGGTAGGATACGCATTTTTTATAATCCATACTTCCGCCTTTTATAGCGCCGTATGGGCAGGCATCAAGGCATCTTCGGCAGTCGCCGCAGTCACCTTTTACGGGGCTGCTGTATTCGTCAAACTCCTCGTTTGTTATTATATAGCCGATAAAAAACATCGTGCCGAAATTCTCGTTTATAATAAAACCGTTTTTGCCGTAGTAGCCAAGCCCGCATAAATAGGCGGTATACCTGTCCACAAGCGGCCCGGTGTCGGTAAAAGCCCCGCCTTCTATTTTGAGCTCCGTCTGCAGCTTTTCAAGTTCTTCCGATACAAAAATGTGATAATCCGTACCGGAAGCGGCGATAGATATGCCTTTATCCGCCGCTATTTCACTTGGGTAAGGACAGCCTATACA
>CAMNCZ010000353.1 GCA_946534775.1 uncultured Eubacteriaceae bacterium | reverse complement strand
AATGCGACACCCTCTTTTATTTCGGCCTTCTGCCGACTACAACGCAGTTTCGCACAACCTTTGATATCTCGTTTATTCTGTCCATAACAACTTCCGTCTCGTAAAAGTGTTTGTCAAGCGCCTTTTTCATCGCGGCACCGCGTTTTGTCAGGTCGTTGCCCATACAAAAAATGTTTACCGCATAAACCCCGTTTGGCGTGAGCAGCTTTGCGATATCTTTTATCGTGCGGTGTGCATACATAGCGCGCGGGGCCTTGTCGCCGTTGTAGGTGTCGTTTAAAATTATATCGTATTTTTTGGCGCAGCTTCGCAGATATTTATAGGCATCGCCGTAAATAACATTCAGCCTTTCGCCTTGTATGTCATATTTTTCGACACATTCGTCAAGATAAAAATATTTCTTTGCAAGCAGATGTATCTCTTTGTATAATTCAAGCACGTCCATCTTTTTGTCGGGATAGGCGCTTAAAAAGTAGCGGGGATAGGAAAAACCGCCTCCGCCCATCAACAGGACATTCCTGCTTTCGGGAAAGTTTTTTACCTCGGCATCAAAGCCAAACATATAGGGAAACATTATTTCGCACCGTCTTTCGGGCGCGTTAAAAACAGCCGACTGGTGTCCGTCGCCTATCGCCATAAGTCTTATGGTCTGCCCGCCGATATCGCGGTCAAATATTATCACTGTGCCAAAATCATAATCAAATTCTTCATACATAGCTTTAAATAAGTTTATCCAATAGCAGTCCCGCCGAAAACGACAGTATATTTGCAATAGCCGATAATTTAAAATACCATAATTTGCTTTTCAGTACACCGCCCGACAGTCGGTCGAAAGCGTCGTACAGCTTGGCTTCGGCAAAAAGAACGATTATCTCGCCTATTGCAACATATATTATCCACGCGGTCTGTCCCCAAAAATTGAACACCACAAAAAGCCCCAATGCATTGAGCAGCGGGTTTGTTATTGCATTTACCCATATACTGAAAAGCAAATATTTTTTCTCTTTGGCATAAATAAGGGCTGTTATGCCTTCAACCACCCACGTCAGCATCAGTGCCAGCGACATAGATGTAAGGCCCGTTAAAATAAATCGGTTATCACTCATCTTCGTTGTCCGTCTCGTCTTTATGGGGTTTATCGGCCGATCTTACGGCAAAATTTATCACCGAAACTATTGCGGCGATAAGGAAAACCACGCCAAGTATTACAAGTGCCCCCGATGCCATATCGGTCTCGGGCGAGGCAATGGGGTTAAGAAAATACGGATGCATATTAATATCCTTCCTATTAGTTAGTCTGCAAATTGGCGAAAAACAGGTTTTTCGTCGAAGGGTGGAGCTTAATGCAACACCCTCTTATGCTTCGTGCTTGGGTCTGCTGTGTTTTGAAACGTATACTGCCGCGGAAATAAGCGCACTTGCAAGGAATATCGCCATTATTACCGAAACGGCTATCTGAACTATGGAAGTCGGGTCGTTTGTAACAACGGGGTCGATGATCTGAGCAACAGTCTGAGGTTCGGGCGGTTCGTAAATAACATCAAGTAATTTTATCATAAGTATCAGCCTTTCTTTTTATTTTTATCGGGCGCCATTATATAGCTAAGCGCCGCAATGCATACTATTGTAAGTACCGCAAGAAAACTTATATTTGATATAAATTTGTTTACTGCGGGGAAAAATGCGGGGATGGTGCCTACAAGCAGCCCCGTGGTGGTGACGCCGTAGGCCGTAAGCGGTCTATTTGGTGCCGCCGAAACGAGGATACCGAGTGTTGAAGCCATAGTCATTGAAAACAGAGCAATACCCGTTAACGATATCCACATTATATTGCCGCCCGCTATCAAAAGCGGCAGCGAAAGCGCGGTAGAAACCAGTGCGGTCTTTTTTGCACCGAATTTATCGGACAAAATGCCGCCCAGCCCCTTGCCTGCGCCCATCATAGCAAACAGGCAGAAACTCTGCAAAGCGGTTTTGTTCCACGCTGTCGGTATGCTGTAACTCATAAGCCCGCGCACGCTTACCACAAAAAACGCAAGCAGGATAATTACGGATATATTTCTGCGTTTGTCCGCCATTTTTATGCTTGGATAGGATATCTCGGCTTTTTCGCAGGCTTTATCGGCAAAATATATCAGCACTCCGCCCGTAAGCATAGTAAGAAAGCCTATCAAAAACGGCTTATCGCCCGCGCCGAGCAATTTGCCCGTAATTACGCCGAAAGAGCCGCCCGAAACAAATATCGCACTCGGGCCTATTTTATCCTTGCAGGTAAAAAGGGTGGCTTTTGCGCCGCCGACGTGAACAAAAGCGTTGCCGAGCGACAGCACAAAAAAGCCCGTCAAACGTATGATGTAAACATCAAAAAAAGCACCAAGCCCGCCGAAGAGCACCATAACCGCACCCAATTTGCCTATAGGCAGCCGCGGCAGCTTTTCCGCAAGCCCGCCTATAAAAAACTGCGGGAAAAACGCAAATATAGCGTATAAAAGCGCTATCATTGCCGCCGTTTCAAGGCTTGAAAAATATTTGGCATAAAACTGAAAACATATCACTTCCAGTGCAAAATGTATAAAAAACCAAAATATACT
>CAMNCZ010000352.1 GCA_946534775.1 uncultured Eubacteriaceae bacterium | reverse complement strand
ATTGGCAAAAAACCTGTTTTTTGCCAGAGGGTGGCGCTTAATGCGACACCCTCGTTGGTTTATTGCTTTGCCATAATTCCCAAAATTTTATTGCTTCTGCTTATAAATTCGGTCATTTCCTCGTTTGTAAGCGGTCTGTGGCTCATTACGGCAAGATCGTATATCTGCTTGCAGATAAGCTGAGTATCGTCTTTTCTGTCGTCCTTGTCTTTAAGGTCAAGCAGCAGTTTTACAACGGCATTGTTTGAATTTAACACAAGTGTTTCGTCTGCGGGCATATTCATATTTCCCATACCGTACATAGCGCTCATTTCCTGCATACGGCGTGACTGTTCACTTAATTCTATCATTGCCGATACTTCGTCTGATTTAAGGCTTTCTACCTTTACGGTAAGGTTTTCTTTGCCGAGATTATCCTTAAAGATAGCTTCAAGGTCGGCTTTTTGCGTTTCATCAGCCTCATCGCCGCCTTTTAACATTTCCGTAACGGCAGAGTCTATGCGGGCAAAACGAACGCCCTCGCCGTAAGCCTCCATAAAGGAAACAAAGGGTGTATCAAGCTTGGTATCAAGTATAACTGCCTGCATACCCTGATCTTTGAACATTTTGATGTACTGCGCCTGCTGCTGCGGGTCACTTACATAAAATACCTTGTTTTCGTGCTTTTCTTTTGCTGCATCCTTGTATTCTTCAAGCGTTACATATTCACCTTCGGTGGTCTTGAAAAGCAGGCTTTCCTTTACCTTGTCGAAGAACTCGTGTTCACGCATACAGCCGTATTTTATAAACGGGCTGATATCATCCCAGAATTTGGCATATTCGTCACGGTTCTTTTTGAACAGGCTGTTAAGCTTGTCCGCAACTTTCTTTGTGATATACTTGCTCATTTTTGTAACATAGCCGTCATTCTGCAAAAAGCTTCGGCTTACATTAAGCGGCAGGTCGGGGCAATCGATCGTACCCTTTAACAGCAGCAGGAACTCGGGGATAACTTCCTTTAAGTTATCTGCGATAAATACCTGGTTGTTGTACAGTTTTACCTGACCCTCTATGCTTTCAAGCTCGTGCTTTAACTTGGGGAAGTAGAGTATGCCTTTAAGTCTGAAAGGATAGTCCATATTAAGGTGTATCCAGAACAAAGGCTCGTTAAAATCAAGGAATACCTTGTGATAGAACTCTTTATACTCTTCATCCGTACATTCGCTTGGCTTTTTGAGCCAAAGCGGGGAAATGTCGTTTATGGGCTTGGGTTCTTCGGGTTCTTTCTTGTCTTCGCCCTCTTCGGAAGTGTCCTCGATAGGTTCTTCTGCCTGCTTTTTAAGTTCCTCAACATCCTCAAAATAAATTTCTATCGGCATAAAATAGCAGTATTTTTCGATTATCTCTTTTAATTTCCACTTATCGAGAAAATCTTTACTGTCTTCGTTTATATGCAGAATGATAGTCGTGCCGCGTTCGGCGCGTGTGCTTTCGTCAAGCTCGTATTCGATACCGCCGTCGCATTTCCAGTGTGCGGGCTGTGCATCTTCTTTATAGCTTAAAGAGTCTATCTCTACGGTGTCGGCAACCATAAAGGCCGAGTAGAAGCCCAGACCGAAATGACCGATTATATCTGCGCCGCCTTCGCCCATCTGTTCCTGATATTTTGTGATAAAATCATTGGCGCCCGAGAAAGCTATCTGAGTTATGTATTCCTTTATCTCGTCTGCCGTCATACCGATACCGTTGTCGATAACTTCAATAGTTTTGTTTTCCTTGTCAAGACGTACCGTGATCTTGTATTTTACATCATCTTCGACCTTGGCCTCGCCCATATCCACAAGCTTTTTAAGTTTGTTTACCGCGTCGCAGCCGTTTGACACCAACTCACGAAGAAAAATATCGCTGTCGGAGTAGAGCCACTTTTTAATGACAGGTAAAATATTTTCACTGTTTATAGATAAATTGCCTTTTTCCATTAAGTTTCATCCTTTCTGAATATCTTTTTGTGTATCTATTAAATTTCTATACCTAACATTATACTACAAAAAATAAAAATGTCAAGAAAAAATTAGCACTCATTTAAAGTGAGTGCTAACAAAAAAACTTTAGCCATATTTATTTATGGTTTTTTCAAGTGCTTCGCCACATTCGTAAATGGCCTTTTTACAGCATTTTTGCAGCCTGCCGCAGCAGGTGGTGCCGAACTTTTCGTGTATTGTATCAAGAAAAAATATTCTTGCACACTTCATCTTTGCCTCGTCGTTTTTAAAATAATACGATAAAAACATTATCGATGTGACAACGGCACTGCACATACCGCTTACGCCAAAGCCGTTTCCAAACCCCGCTGTCATATCGCAGATATCCTGCGGCAGACGATAATTGTAAAACTCCTCGCAGGCTTTCAAAATACAGGTGTAGCAGCCTTCGCCGTTTTTGTAGAACTTTACCGCCGTATCCCCAAGCATAATAAAACCTCCTTTGCCTTTTGCTTTAGTTTATTAAAGGCGGATTTTATTTGTGAATGGGGTCAAATGTGTACTTTACAAATTTATCGATTTATGGTATTATTATAGTAAACGACATTTAAAAATGTCCTTTACTATAACCCTGCGGGGCA
>CAMNCZ010000351.1 GCA_946534775.1 uncultured Eubacteriaceae bacterium | reverse complement strand
GATAAACACTTTCGGCTGTCAGATGAACGCGCATGACTCCGAAAAGCTGGACGGAATGTTAAGACAAATGGGCTATGAGCCGTGTGATGATGAAAAGGACGCGGATTTTATAATCTATAATACCTGCTGTGTGCGTGAGAATGCCGAAAACAAGGTATACGGCAATCTCGGTTATTTAAAGCACGCCAAAAAGGACAATCCCGATATGAAAATTGCCCTTTGCGGCTGTATGATGCAGCAGCCCACGGTCATTGAGACCATAAGAAAAAAATACCGCCATGTGGATATAGTTTTCGGCACATTCAATATTTACAAGCTGCCCGAACTTATTTACACCAATATCGAGAGCGCTTCACCCGTTTTTGATATCTGGGACAAGCACGCGGATATAGTTGAAGACCTGCCGACAGTACGAAAATTCAAGTACAAGGCAAGCGTAAATATAATGTTTGGCTGCAACAATTTTTGCAGTTACTGTATAGTGCCTTATGTTCGCGGCCGTGAAAGAAGCCGCCGTCCTGAGGATATTATAGCCGAAGTAAAAGCACTTGCCGCCGACGGCGTAAAAGAGGTCATGCTGCTTGGACAGAATGTCAACAGCTACGGCAGAGGCCTTGAAGAAGAGATAAGTTTTGCCGAGCTTTTAAGGCGGGTAAACGAAATCGAGGGCATAGAGCGCATACGCTTTATGACAAGCCACCCGAAAGACCTGTCGGATGAGCTTATATCGGCAATGGCGGATTGCGAAAAGGTCTGCAACCATATACATCTGCCGTTCCAGGCGGGCAGCAACGAAATTTTAAAACGTATGAACCGCCGCTATACAAAGGAGCATTACCTTGAACTGGTGGATAAGATACGCGCCGCCATTCCCAATATTGCAATAACGACCGATATAATCATCGGTTTCCCCGGCGAGACCGAAAAGGATGTTGAAGAAACGATAGATGTTGTTAAAAAGGCGCGTTTTAACGGGGCTTTCACCTTTATCTATTCAAAAAGAACGGGTACGCCCGCGGCCGAGATGCCAAATCAGGTACCCGAAGCCGAGGCAAAGAAAAATTTTGACAAACTGCTTGAAGCGGTAAATCCCATTGTTTACGAGCTTAATCAAAAGAAAGTCGGCAATACATACAAGGTGCTTGTTGACGGCGTAAGCAGCGACCCCTTATTCGTCACGGGACGCACGGAAGATAATACTTTGGTGCATTTTAAGGGATGCAGCGAACTTATCGGGAATATAATAAACGTAAAAATAACCGACTGCAAGACGTTCTACTTAATTGGAGAACAGGTCTGAGAAAGGAAAAAAATATGAACGAACTTGGAACTATATTTGAAAAAACAAGAGAAATTGCAACTTTGCTTTTATCCACGGACGAGGGCAAGGCGCTCAATGATGCGCGCTATATATTCGAGGGCGACAACATGGCGCAAATGCTTATGTCCGATTACAGCCTTTACCGCCAGAATGTTCAGAACAGAATGGCAGAGGGCAGTTTAAGCGAAGAAGAACTTGAAAAGGAAAACGAAGTTCTTGCCGCAAAAATAAAGGAATTGCAGGAAAACGAGGTAATAAAGCAGTATTTTATTGCCGAGCAGAATTTTAACAATATTGTAAACCATGTAATGAATGTATTTAACGCAACTATAGCGGGCGAGGCTGATTTTGCGGGCGGATGCAGCGGAAGCTGTTCGACCTGCGGAGGATGTCATTGAGAGCTTACGCTCTCTGGCAAAAAAAGGTTTTTTGCCAAATTTTGCAGTCGGACTGCGTGCATTAAAATACACTTGTCCGCCTGTAAGGTATGCAAAAGCAAGTTTTGCTCCTCGATCGGGCAAAGCCCGACCTGCGGATTAAAGCCTGCGGCGCTTAAGTTACTAAAAAAACTGATATAAATAAGGCGAAAGCCGAAAGGAGCAAACACAAAATGGCAAAGGTCACACCGATGATGGAGCAGTATCTGCAAATAAAAAGCAAATATAAGTATGCTCTTTTATTCTACAGGCTTGGGGATTTTTACGAGCTTTTTTATGACGATGCCATTATTGCTTCAAGGGAACTGGATATCGTGCTTACGGGCAAAAGTGTAGGCAATGATGAAAAAGCGCCCATGTGCGGTGTGCCTTTCCATGCGGCGGACAACTATATCGCAAAGCTGGTAAACAGCGGGTTTAAAGTGGCTGTCTGCGAACAGGTGGAAGATCCCCGCACAGCAAAAGGCATTGTAAAGCGCGAAGTTATAAGGGTAATAACGCCCGGTACGATAATGGACACAAACGCGCTTGAAGCCGACAAAAACAACTATATAATGAGCATTTTTAAAAATAAGGTGGGTTTTGGTGTTTCGGCCTGCGATATAACCACGGGTGCATATTTTGCGACCGAGTTTGATACAACGGGCTTTAACAAGGTAATTGACGAGATAGCAAAGTTTTCTCCGTCCGAGATAATATGCAGTCATGCTTTTACGGACGAGGATATCTCGCGCATAGACAATATTTTTTCGGTAAAGCCGACCTATTTTGACGAATATAATTTTGATTTTCAAAACAGCGATATAAGTCTGTGCAACCATTTTGATGTGCTTAATCTTTTCGGTTT
>CAMNCZ010000350.1 GCA_946534775.1 uncultured Eubacteriaceae bacterium | reverse complement strand
ACCGAAGCCTCCCATCGTTAGGGGAGGTGGCGCGGCTTGCCGCGACGGAGGGGTTGCGCCTGCCCACATAACGTAAGTCAATTAGTAAGACAAATGATAATTTACACACTTATTATTTATTTTATTATTTATTGTATTATATATTGTATTATATATTGTATTATTGGGTTCGTTTTCCGAATACCCCCCATTCGTTTTGTGAATACCCCCTGTTCGTTTTGTGAATACCCCTATCCGTTTTCCGTACCGTCACCATTCGTTTTATGACTGCCCCATTCGTTTTATGTACTTACCTGTTCAATTTTTGACACCCTTTATACAGTTGTGCCGTACTGATACTCACATTTCTTCTGTCTGTTAATGCCGTTTTCATATTTTTTACCGTATATGTTTGTATTTTTCCATGCATTTACACCTATTTCATACAATATTGCGGTGTTTATGCTGTAAGTCACATAGTTTATCCCGTTTTTGATCTCCGTTTTTTTATATAAATATTTTTTGTTTGTAAGGCTTACCAACGCATTTATCACCGCAGTCCTTTTCATTCCCGTAAAGTCCATCAAATAAGCGATGCTGCCTGTATAATCACCTTCCTTGTTTTGATAAAATCCGTAAATAACGGCATACACATCCCTCTCCGTTCCTTTCAGCTTCAAATCTTCCGTCATCCAACCCCATACAACAAAATAGTTTTCTTTTTTTATTTTGCTCATATATGCACTCCTTTCCTGTTTTAAGACACAAAAAAAGCACCATACCCATCGGCACAGTGCTTTCCTGTTTTCTGTTTTTTCTATGATATCATTTTAACACATATCCATATAACATTTCAATAGAAAAATATAACATCTTTTCCTTTTTTATAAAATTTTCAGATATTCCCTTTAAGCAGTTCAATTCCCTTTTCAAGGCGTCTTATTGTTTCGTCCTTGCCAAAAAGCACGCAAAGTTCGCTTGCGCCGCAGGGGGAAGTGGGTTTGCCGCTAAGTGCCGTTCTGATAGGCCAAAGCACAACACCGTTTTTTACCTCCATTTCCTGCGCAAGGGCAACAAGGTTTTGATAAAGGGCCTCATTTGTCCACTCGCTTTGTTCTTTCAGGAAAGGAACAGCCTTTTCAAGGCTTACAAGCGAGTTTTCAAGGTTTGTTTTCATCTTTTTATGTATATACAGTTCGGGCGAATACTCGGGCAGTTCATCGACAAAATCCACCATTTCGGCTATGTCGTTAAATGTGCCGATACGGCTTTGTATAAAGCCCGCAAGCATTTTAAGGTCCACATCGGACTTTACGCTTTCTTTAAGGTACGGCAGCGCCATCTCGTAAAATTTATCCGCATCGAGTTTTTTGATATACTCACCGTTCATCCAGGTAAGCTTTACAATATCGAAAATAGCGGGAGACTTGCTAAGCCCCTTTATATCGAATATTTTGATAAGCTCGTCCATAGTGAAAATTTCTTGGTTGACAGACGGCGACCAACCCAAAAGCGCGATATAGTTTATAATAGCCTCGGGCAGATAACCCTTTGCAACAAGGTCCTGGAAAGAAGCGTCGCCGTTTCGCTTGGACAGCTTTTGATGCTGGTCTTTCATAACGGCGGGCAGGTGGATATAAGTGGGTATCTCCCAACCGAATGCCTCATAAAGCAGGTTGTATTTGGGTGTGGAGGAAAGATACTCGCTGCCGCGTACAACGTGCGTGATGTTCATTAAATGGTCGTCAATTACATTTGCAAAGTTGTATGTCGGATAACCGTCGGCCTTTATAAGTATCTGGTCTTCAAGCTCCGCATTGTCAACGGTAATGCTGCCGTAAACTTCATCGTGGAAAGTTGTGGTGCCCTCTTTTATCTTTTGGCGGATAACGTAGGGCACACCGTTTTTAAGGTTTTCCTCCACCTCTTCTTTTGAAAGGTGCAGACAATGACGGTCATAATGTGTGATAGTTTCGCCGCCCGCCTCGGTCTTTAAGCTGTCAAGGCGCTCTTTGGTGCAAAAGCAGTAATAAGCCTCGCCTTTTTCAATAAGCTGCTTTGCGTACTCGATATAATCGTTTTTGCGCTCGCTCTGTACATAAGGGCCGTAATCGCCGCCCACATCGGGGCCTTCATCGTGCGTTATACCACTCATTTCAAGCGTTTTATAAATAACATCGGTAGCACCTTCCACAAAACGCTCCTGGTCGGTGTCCTCTATTCTTAAAATAAAACTTCCCCCCTGCGACTTCGCTATCAAAAATTCATAAAGCGCCGTGCGCAGATTTCCAATATGCATATATCCCGTAGGACTTGGTGCAAAACGTGTTCTTATCATATATAAGCTCCTTTGTTAAATTTTTTATCTATTGTATTATTATACCACTTTATCTTTTATCATACAATATATTTTTACGATTATGTTTAACGATTTTGTATTGGTGTAAATTCCAATTTATGTGATTATTACAGCGAACGCCGCTTAAATCGGGTGATACAAGCCAACAAAAACTATAAATACACCAATTTTACACCATTTTGCTGATATTGGCATAAGAACTTATACAAGAATTGAGCGGAAAACCAAAAACAGAACCCCGGTTTTTTCTGATTTCTTTTGCTCATAATATCAAAAAATAT
>CAMNCZ010000349.1 GCA_946534775.1 uncultured Eubacteriaceae bacterium | reverse complement strand
CGCAGACGGTGGAAGGGTTTAGGGCTTTCTAAAAGCCCGCCTGCGCCTGCCCACCCTTCGCAAAAAAGCAACAAGTATAAATGATAATTTAAATCACACCACAAACTTATCTCACATTCACCACGACCAACTCGGGGCGGTTAAAAACACGCGGTGTGGTGTTCAGGCAAAGGCCGCGGCTGACTATCATTTTATTATGTTCAAATATGTATTCTCCGCCCGCATATTTGGGGAACACCCCTTGATTTGGCGCGTAAAGGCCGTTTATAACCAAAGGCAGGCGCACCTGTCCGCCGTGGGCGTGACCGCAGAGAAGGGCATCAAAATCGGTATTTTTATAATACTCCACGGGTTCGGGGCGATGCGAAAGCAGGATATTAACTTCGTCTTTATCGGCAAGTTTATTAAGCCGCCCCAGATCCGCCGCCCACTTGTCGTTTACGTCCCAAGTGCCGTAATATTCGGGGTCTTCAAGGCCGTAAATATTTATCTTACTGCCGTTTATCTCAATATCGGTCTTTTCGTTTTCAAGCACCTTAACACCGTAAGATGTTATTTTTTCCTTTATCATATCCGCTTCGCCCGACCAGTACTCGTGATTGCCCGCCACATAGTAACAGGGATATCTCAAGCCGATATTTTCAAGAAATTTCCACGTTATTTCGTGCGGTACCTTATCATCGCAGATATCCCCGCCAAGCATTATAACATCGGGCGATATCTTATCTATTTTTGAGATAAGATTTTTCTCGCCCTCACCGTAATAGGAACTGTGAAGGTCGGTTATAAGTAAAATTTTCACAAAATCCGCATTTTTGCCCGTGTCAACGGTATAATTTCGTATAATTACATCCCAGCGAAAAGCTATGACCGCAAATATTACCGTTAAAACATAAAAGGCAAAGGCCCTGCGTGTAAGTTTTTTGTATCCGCTTTTTTTCATTTTACTCTTCATCCAATTTCAGCACGCTCATAAATGCGGACTGCGGCACTTCTATGCTGCCGATCTGGCGCATACGTTTTTTACCCTCTTTCTGCTTTTCAAGCAGTTTTTTCTTACGGGTGATATCACCGCCGTAGCATTTTGCAAGCACATCTTTGCGCACCGCGGAAATGGTCTCTCTTGCGATTATCTTATTGCCGATAGCCGCCTGAATCGGTATCTCAAACTGATGTCTGGGTATTTCTTTTTTAAGTTTTTCCGCCATTTTTCTGCCCTTATCGGCAGCGGAGGATTCGTGCACGATAAACGAAAGTGCATCGACAACTTCTCTGTTTACCATCATATCAAGTTTAACAAGCTTGCTTGCCTCGTAGCCCTTTAACTCGTAATCGAATGATGCATAGCCGCGTGTCCTCGATTTAAGCACATCAAAAAAGTCGTAGATTATTTCGTTAAGCGGCAGATTATATGTAAGCACCGCCCTTGTTTCCTCCAGATATTCCATACCGACATACTCGCCGCGGCGCTGCTGACAAAGTTCCATAACCGTGCCGATATATTCGCTTGGCAAGATGATCTCCGCCTTTACTATAGGTTCTTCCATTTTGACTATGGTCGTGACATCGGGCAGGTCTGACGGATTTGAAAGGTCGATACACTCGCCGTTTGTCAGGTATACCTTATAAATAACGCTGGGGGCGGTAGTGACAAGGTCAAGATCAAACTCACGTTCAAGACGTTCCTGCACTATTTCAAGGTGCAAAAGGCCGAGAAATCCGCAGCGGAAACCAAAACCAAGCGCAACCGAAGTCTCCGCCTCGAAATTAAGTGCGGCATCGTTAAGCTGCAATTTTTCAAGTGCATCGCGCAGGTCCTGATACTTGCTGCCGTCTGCGGGGAAAATACCGCAGTAGACCATACTGTTTACCTTTTTATAGCCGGGCAGCGCTTCTTTTACGGGATTTTCGGCATCGGTCACGGTATCGCCTATCTGCGTATCGCGCACATTTTTAATACTTGCGGTAAGATAGCCTACATCGCCCGCCATAAGGCTTTCGGTGGGGATATATCTGCCGGGGCCGAAAACGCCCACTTCCACGACCTCAAACTCCTTGCCCGTTGCCATAAAACGAACCTTTGTACCTTTTTTTAGCGTGCCGTCGAAAACGCGCATAAAAACTATAACACCCTTGTAGCTGTCGTAAAAACTATCGAAAATAAGCGCTTTAAGCGGTGCATTTTCATCACCCACCGGGGCGGGGATATTTTTAATGACACCCTCGAAAACATCATCTATATTTATATCCGCCTTTGCCGAAATAAGCGGCGCATTTTCGCAGTCAAGGCCTATAATGTCCTCTATCTCCTTTTTAACGCGGTCGGGTTCCGCGCTCGGCAGGTCTATTTTATTGATAACGGGCATTACCTCAAGGTCGTTGTCAAGCGCAAGATACACGTTTGCAAGCGTCTGCGCCTCCACGCCCTGCGCCGCATCCACCACCAGCACCGCGCCGTCGCAGGCCGCCAGTGAACGCGATACCTCGTAATTAAAATCGACGTGGCCGGGTGTATCTATCAGGTTAAAAATATATTCCTCGCCGTCGGCCGCCTTGTGGATAAGGCGCACCGCCTGCGATTTTATTGTAATACCGCGTTCTCGCTCCAGGTCCATATTGTC
>CAMNCZ010000348.1 GCA_946534775.1 uncultured Eubacteriaceae bacterium | reverse complement strand
GGTCGTTGAACGAAACGGCCGAGGAAAACGGAATATCGCATTTTATAGAACATCTGCTTTTCAAGGGTACCGAAAAACGCAGTGCAAAGGATATTGCGGTTGAGATGGACAGGGCGGGCGGCCAGCTTAATGCTTATACCACAAAGGAATATACCTGCTATTATGCAAAGGTACTGGACAGCTATTTTGAAAATGCTTTTGACATACTGGCGGATATGTATTTTAACTCCAAATTTGACGATGAGGAAATAGTGCGTGAAAGAAGCGTTATTGATGAAGAAATAGATATGTACGAAGATACCCCCGACGATCTGGTACACGAAAATCTGCAAAACGAAGTCTGGAAAGGCACAAGCCTCGGCAGGCCCGTACTGGGTACGCACGAAACGATATCAAAGTTTAATTCCTCTACATTCAAGGAATATATGAAAAAGCATTATCGCCCCGATAATACGGTAATTTCGGTTGCGGGAAATATCGAATATGGATATGTAACGGAGCTTGTAAAAAAATATTTCGGCGGGTATCAAAGGGAAAATACAATTATCCTGCCCGAAAACGACAATATCTATATTCCATCTTTTGTGACCTGTAAAAAAGAAATAGAGCAGCAGCATATCTGCGTTGCTTTCAAGGGAGTTTCGCAGTTTACGGAAGATAGTTACACAATGACACTTTTAAACACCATTTTAGGCGGCAGTATGAGTTCGGTCCTGTTTCAGCGCATAAGGGAAGAAAGTGGTCTTGCATACAGCATATACTCATATCATTCGGTATATGCACACTCGGGTCTGTTTACGGTATATGCGGGCTTTAACCGAGAAAACCTTGAAAGCGTCAAAAACGGTATACTGAATGGATTGTGCGATTTTGCGGAAAATTTCGACGATGAAAATGCCGTAAAAGATGCAAAACAGCAGACAATAAATAACTTCCTGCTCGGGCTTGAAAATACTTCTACAGTTATGGGTTCTATCGGCAGGGCTATGCTGATAAAGGGCAGAGTAAATTCCAGAGAAGAGGCCGTTGCAAAGGTTGAAAGCATAACTATGGATATGATAAAAACACTTGCGGCAAAGGTATTTGTCAAAGGGGAAGAAAGTATCTCGATAGTCGGCTGAGCAATAAAAGAGGTGATTTTATGGGAAAAAAGCTGAAAGCGGCCTTTGCTGCCGCGGCAATTTTTGCTGCGTGTGTCGTAGGGGCGAAAATATATGACAGAGAGCCCGAAAGATATTACGAACAAGAAGCGGTATACGGTAAAAAAGGCGAAAAATCGGGTGCTTTTATAGATATATCCACAGACGAACCACTTTTTGAATATGGCCCCGCACCCGTGGGTATGGGACTTTGGGACTATCAAAAAGAACCTTATACATTTTATATCGATAAAAACGGTAATGATGTTTTCGGCAAAAAATTCGATATAGCGGAAAGTTTTACAAAAGACGGGCTGGCGGTATTCGGTGTTTCCGAAGGTGAGGGCACGGGAAAATTCGGCTATATAGATATATACGGTGAAATTGCGATAGAGCCTGTGTTTGAGTACGCAGGAAGATTTAAAAACGGTGCGGCAGTTGTAAAAAAGGACGGCAAATACGGTATTATAGATACACACGGTGATTACAAGCTGAAACCGATATATACGGCGGTAGAAAATACATGGGACGGTTATTATATTGCAGATGGCGAAAACGGCGATATATTGCTTTATGACAGCGGCGATATAATATCCGAACTTCCCGAACGGGGACAGTTGATAAATGCAGAGGTTATTGGCGAACACATAAAATTGCAGTACAAAGAAAGTGAAGAAAGCGGGTTTTCGTATTATTATATTGATTTGACGGGCGAACCCGCAGATATGAACGAAGTGCCCGATACAAGCGATAAGTGGGTGGAAATGGACGGTATCGTACAGACCGACCCGATGACACACCGTCTGAAATTTTATGACGGATATGATGTAAGCAGCAATAACACCGTTACGGGTCCCGACGAAAAGGTGATAATGAAAGCATCGGAAGAACTGACGCGTTTGGGCGAAAATTTGTTTATCGATGATATGATACTTAAAGATAAAAACGGTAAAACGCTTTATAAAAACAAGGTTTGGGCGATGAGTACAAGTTCGGACAAAGAAAATGTGTTTTTTACCGAATACGATACAAAGTTGGTAGGTATAGCAAATACCGACGGCAGTATAATAACAGAACCCGTATATCATTTTGTTTACAATGACGGTGCTATCCCAAGCAGGCATTTTTATAAATACAGTACAGACGGCTACGCTTATGTTGTGGGCGATGATACGAATTATCTTATAGACGAAAAAAACAATATTGTGCTTGATATGAACAAGGTCAAACCTGAAAATGCCGCAGCTTCACGGTTAACGGAAGGAAAAGACGGCATATCGGGGATAGATAACAACAAAATAACGTTCTATCCTTATTATGAAACAAAAGCGGAAAAACTCACTTTGAGTGATACAGATGCAAAAAAATTGCTGAAAGTTATCGAAGTACCCGTACATAACGCATTAAACAATCTTAACGAAAAAAACTACGTTGAATATTCCGATAATTTTGATATAGTTTTTAATAATAACGACTATACTGTGCAGATAGA
>CAMNCZ010000347.1 GCA_946534775.1 uncultured Eubacteriaceae bacterium | reverse complement strand
TACTTTCTCAGAAAGTAAGTGTGGGGTTTGGGGGTGCATAACCCCCAAGAAAAAAGCAACGAGTATAAATGATAATTTATATCCTAAAAGAAAGGAAGATAACTATGACAAAAAACAAAACTTACCACGAACTTAAATTTCGCTACTGTCGCGGTATACCCGCAAGTGACGGGCAAAAAGCGATATTGTTGTCAACAACGACATCCTTTATGACCTGTTTATAAAAAAAGTCCCATAGAATTAAACAACAAAACACTGACCGACACCGCGGAAGCAGTCATAGATTTTATACGAAGCGAATTTAACCGCAGCGGAACACTTGACACCCAAATAAGTTTATAATAAAATATATTTATAAATATCATTTTATAGACAGAGGTGAAGTTTATGAAAATATCGCAATTTTTTGCGGCAATGCTGCTTGTGCCCGCGCTTGCCATCGGTACGGCACTTTCGGCGCAGGCCGCCGCATCCGAGGTATCGAGCAGTAACATCCACAAAAACAATTATTTACGTTGGACAAGCCCGATATATTCAAACCTGTACCAAGACACCGACGGAGATCTTGTCAGGGTGGAATATGCCTCGGGGACGATGGTCGTCGAAAAATACGACACAGACGGCAATTTTTTAAGCACCGTCACAAAATTTGATGCGCCCCACCCCGTTTTCGGCGGCTTTTACAAGGGCGAAAACTACTATTATCTTGTATTTGGCCAAAACAACGCAAATGACGACGATACCGTTGATGTGGTGTTTGTGCGCCAATATGACAAAAACTGGAAATTTCTGCGGGAAACACCCGTAAAGGCCATTGACACGCGCTATCCCTTTGATGCGGGCACGCTGCGTATGACCGAGGCAAAAGGGCTTTTGTATCTTTTCACCTGTCACGAGATGTACAGCGGACATCAGGCAAATATGACGCTTATTTTCGACAGCAGTACGCTTGAATATAAGACCCGTTCCACGCAGCCGTATTCCTCGCACTCGTTTAATCAGTTCATACAAACAGACGGAAGTTATATCTACACGCTTGACCACGGCGATGCCTATCCCCGCGCGCTGATGATGGGCAAATATACCGCAGGCGCAATATCGTATTATGCAAGCACAAAAGAACTTTATGATATTGTCGGCGATACGGGCGACAATACAACGGGCGTTTCTGTTGGCGGCTTTACGCTTGCAAACGATAAATTTTACATTGTCGGCAATTCGATGGATCAGACCGCCGAAAACTACCAAAACAACAAATACGACACGGTGCAAAGAAATATTTTTCTTATGATCACCGATAAAAATATGTCTGCCCCGACAATGACCAAACTTACAAACTACACCGACGGCACCGTCAAGCCAAACACGCCGCATATCACAAAATTAGATGACGGCAGTTTGATAATAATGTGGGAAGAAAAAGATTCTTCTTCAAACTACAAAACAAAAATAGTGAAAATAAATTCATCGGGCAGCATTACCAAAACGGCCGAAAGTCTTGTTTCACTTTCGGACTGTCCGCCGCTTTTGGGCAGCGACAACAAACTGCATTGGTATGTAACAAGCAGCAGCGTACCCATTTTTTACACACTTGATATAAACACGCTTGAAACGCCCAAATCACCTGCGGAAAGTGTCGTTATCGACTCTTCGGGCACATTGGAGATAAGCGGCACGGGCTTTCTTCCCTCGGGCACTATGCCCTGGGCCGACCAAGCCGCAAGCATAAAGCACGTTGTTGTAAAAAACGGCGTTTATTCGCTGCCCGACAACGCTTTCCAAAACTGCACCGCCCTTGAAGACGTTGTTCTGGGCGATACCGTTTCAAGCATAGGCGCCTCCGCCTTCAACGGCTGTACCTCACTTAAAAGCGTGGAAATGCCCGATAAACTCAACTATCTCGGTTCTTCTGCCTTTGAGGGCTGCTCGTCGCTTACGCACATTACCGTGCCCGAGGGCGTGACCGCAATATATTCAAGCACCTTTTTAAGATGTTCAAACCTCGAGACCATCGACCTGCCCGAAACCCTTACAACGCTTAGCAGTATGAGTCTTTACGGCAGCGGCATCAAATCCATAAAACTGCCGAAAAGCCTTAAAACCATAAGCTACGCAAGTTTCTGGAGCTGTAACAGACTCACCGCCCTTACCATTCCCGAGGGCGTGACCACGATAGGCCGGCAGGCTTTTGCCTACAGCGGCATAAATTATATTGCCTTCCCCGCCTCTGCAACAAACCTTGATTCAAGTATGCTGAGCGACCGCAATATAGCAAACATCTACTGCGTAAAAGGCTCCTCGGCAGAAGATTTTATGAAAAACAACAGTAAAAACTACAATTATATCGGCGATATCGACGGCGACAAAAATATCGGCACCGAAGATATAAAGGCCATTCTTCAATTTGCCGACGGCATTAAAGACCCGTTTGCAAGTAAGGACACCCAATTCCGCGCCGATGCCGATCTTGATGAAAAAGTCGATATCCTCGATGCCATAAGGGCACTGGAATTTTAAACAAAAACCGCTGTCAAACAATTTTCACATATACTTAACTCTTAACATTTGTCCGTGAAATAAGCCAATTTCAGCACTAGTCAATGATATTCGTATTCCGCAGAAATAAATTTCTGCTACATACTCATAA
>CAMNCZ010000346.1 GCA_946534775.1 uncultured Eubacteriaceae bacterium | reverse complement strand
ACGGCAGCATATTTTTTGTTAAAAACGGAACGGTGGAAAGCCGTGATAATTAAAAATTATCGTGAAAGGCAAAAAAATTAAGTACGATTATTTAATTCGCTTACTGTAAATAACACTTGTATTTATTAAAAAAACAAGTTATAATAAAAATGAGTAAATATTATTTTAGATAAGGGGTGTTATCTGTGAAAAAAGATATACTTGAAATTCTTGAAAACGACAGCAGAAAAACTGTTGATGAAATAGCGCTTATGCTTGGTAAGTCCGCGGAAGAAGTCGCGGCGGCCATTGCGGAAATGGAAGCGGATAATGTAATCTGCGGTTACTCTACCCTTATCAATTGGGAAAGTATCAAAGACGACCTTGTTACGGCAATGATAGAGGTAAAGGTCACACCCAAAAGGGATATGGGTTTTGAACACATAGCAAGGCGTATATACGGTTTTCCCGAGGTAAAAAGCGTTTTTCTTATGTCGGGCGGCTATGATATACTGGTTATGATAGAAGGCAAAAATTTAAAAGAAGTTTCGTCCTTTGTTTCCACAAAATTATCGGCGCTTGACAGCGTTTTAAGCACGGCAACACATTTTGTTCTTAAAAGATACAAGGAACACGGTGTTATTTTTGACAAAGGCAGCGATGCTGATGAAAGGATGATTGTTTCACCGTGAAAAGACCCGAAGATTATATAAATAAAAGTGTACTTGATATGCCTTTTTCGGGCATAAGAAAATTTTTTGATGTTGCCAGCGAAATGGAAGGCGTTATCTCGCTTGGTGTCGGTGAACCCGATTTCGATACCCCCTGGGCTATTCGCGAAAGGGCAATATATACCCTTGAAAAAGGCAGGACCGTATATACATCAAACGCAGGCCTTTTGGAACTGCGCGAAGAAATATGCAAATATATAAAAAGAACTTTAAATATAGATTATTCGCCGAAAACGCAGGTTCTTGTGACCGTAGGCGGCAGTGAAGCTGTCGATGCGGCTTTAAGGACAGTTGCGGGGCCGGGTGATGAAGTATTGGTCGTGGAGCCGTCGTATGTCTGTTATAAACCTTGTGTTACGCTTACGGGCGCAACTCCCGTTGTTGTAAACACTACAGCAGAGTATGATTTCAGGCTTCAGCCCCACCAGATACTTGAAAAAATAACCGATAAAACAAAGGCTATAATAGCTTGCTACCCCAATAACCCCACAGGCGCCATAATGGAATATGACGACTGGGCAAAAATTGCGGAAGTTTTAAAAGATAAGGATATACTTATAATCAGCGACGAGATCTACTCCGAACTTACATATAACGGCAGAAAACACGTTTCGCCCGCACAATTTCCCGAACTTAAAGACAAAACCATACTTATAAACGGTTTTTCAAAGGGATTTGCTATGACGGGCTGGCGCCTTGGCTACGCTATGGGCCCCGATGCCATAATAAAACAGATGACAAAGGTACATCAGTATGTTATTATGTGTGCGCCCACAATAAGCCAGCGTGCGGCTATCGAAGGTCTGAGGACCTGCGAAGACGAGGTTGAAAAAATGCGTAAGCAGTACGAAATGCGCTGCCGTGTTATGAGACAAGGTTTTCTTGATATGGGGCTTGATTGTTTCGAGGCACTCGGTGCTTTCTATCTTTTCCCCTGCATAAAATCAACGGGGCTCGGTTCGGAAGAATTTTGTCAGAGACTGCTTTTTGAAGAAAAGGTCGCTGTTGTGCCGGGTACGGCGTTTGGCGATGCGGGTGAAGGATTTATCCGCTGTTCCTACGCTTATTCGATTGATGATATCAAAAAAGCACTTGTTAAAATTGCGGCTTTTGTGGAGAAAGTGAAAAAATAGTTTTTTCGTGTAAGGGGGTTGAAAAAATGTATGAAGAATTAAAAGAAATGATAGACCAAAGCGATAATATAGTATTTTTGGGCGGTGCGGGCGTTTCGACCGAAAGCGGAATACCCGATTTCAGAAGTGCCGACGGTTTGTACAATACCAAAATAAAATATGGCTCTTCTCCCGAAGAAATTATCAGCCACAGCTATTTTATGAAAAATACCAAAACTTTTTACGAGTATTATTTTGAAAATATGGTATATCCCGATGCAAAGCCGAATATCGCACATTTTGCACTTGCAAAGCTTGAAGAAGAAGGTAAACTTAAAGCGGTAGTTACGCAGAATATCGACAATCTGCATCAGCTTGCGGGCAGTAAAAACGTATTGGAACTTCACGGCTCCGTTTACAGAAATTATTGTATGGAGTGCGGAAAGTTCTATCCTCTCAAAGAGATAATCGACAGCGAAGATGTGCCGAAATGCAGCTGCGGCGGTACAATAAAGCCCGATGTTGTTTTATATGAGGAACCGCTTGACAACGAGGTCTGGAATAAAGCTTATAAAGCTATTTCCGAGGCGGATGTGCTTATAGTGGGCGGCACTTCGCTTGTGGTTTATCCGGCTGCAAGCCTTGTAAGCGCATACAGGGGCAACAAACTTGTGCTTATAAACAAAGGCGAAACAACTTACGATAATCTTGCAAAACTTGCCATACACGACAGTATAGGCACGGTTTTTTCGGAAGTTGTAAAGATGTAAAAACAGGAGGGTGTCGCATTAAGCTCCACCCTCTGGCAAAAAACAGGTTTTTTGCCAATTT
>CAMNCZ010000345.1 GCA_946534775.1 uncultured Eubacteriaceae bacterium | reverse complement strand
ACTTTATTACCGACAACTTTTAACTTGCCTTCGGCAAAAAGCCTTATCGCCTCGGGAAAAATTTTCCACTCTGCCTGCTCCATAACACGTTTTTGCAGCACTTCGGGGGTATCGTCATCAAGCACCTCTACCGCTTTTTGCAGTATTATAGGGCCTCCGTCTGTTATGGGGCTTACAAAATGCACGGTCGCACCCGTCAGCTTGACCCCTTTTTCCAATACAGCTTCGTGAACGTGCAGTCCGTAAAAACCGTCACCGCAGAAACTGGGGATAAGGGCAGGATGAATATTCATTATTTTATTTTCAAACTCGTTTACAAATGTTTCGCCAAGTATAGTCATAAAGCCCGCAAGCACAACAAGACCCACCCCGCGCGATTTAAAATGATCGGCAAGGGCAATATCATAAGCTTTTGCATCGGCATAATCACGCTTGCGCATTGTCACGGCTTCAATGCCTTTGTTTTTTGCGCGTTCCAGCGCATAAGCATTTGGGTTGCTGCTGACAACACTGACTATCTCCGCAGGTATCCCCTGCGAATCTATCGCATCCATTATTGCCTGTAAATTTGTGCCGCCGCCGCTTACAAGCACACCTATTTTAAGCATTTTTTCTACCTCTTGTTAAAATCTCTTCCTATTATAATATACAATTTATAATAGGCAATTTTACTGTAAATTGATCTGTATGCCTTCGCCCTTTGTAACATAGCCTATCTTATAAGCCTTTTCGCCTGCTGCCGCAAGCACCTCTATCGCCTTGTCCGCATTTTCCTTTGAAACGGCAATTACCATACCTATGCCCATATTAAAGGTGTTGTACATACTCATTCTTTCAACTTTTCCAAGCTTTTCAAGCAAGCCGAAAACAGGCAGGATATCCCACGTTCCCTCATCAATATTCACTTTTGTTCCCTCGGGCATCATTCTGGGGATGTTTTCGATAAAGCCGCCGCCCGTAACGTGACTGATACCCTTTACTTCAACCTTTGATATAAGCTCAAGCACGGGTTTAACATAAATTTTAGTGGGTGTAAGCAGTGCCTCGCCCAATGTGCAGCCAAGTTCATCATAATAAACGGAAAGATTTTCCTTTGTAGGTTCAAAAATTTTGCGGACAAGAGAATAACCGTTTGAGTGGATACCGCTTGAAGCAATACCGATAAGTACATCACCGTCGGCAATTTTGCTGCCGTCTATAGCTTTTGCCTTATCCATAATACCCACCGTAAAGCCTGCCAAATCGTATTCATCAACAGGATAGAAACCGGGCATTTCGGCAGTTTCGCCGCCTATAAGAGAGCATCCCGATTGACGGCAGCCCTCTGCAACACCGCTTACTATTTCTGCGATCTTCTCGGGCTCGTTTTTGCCGCAGGCAATGTAATCAAGGAAAAACAGAGGTTCTGCGCCGCTGCACACAACATCGTTCACACACATTGCAACCGCATCTATACCGATAGTATCGTGCTTATCCATTAAAAAAGCAATTTTAAGTTTTGTGCCTACGCCATCTGTACCGCTTACAAGCACGGGATCCTGCATATCTTTTGCCTTAGCTACACTGAAAAGGCCGCCAAAGCCGCCGATACCGCCGATAACCTCGGGTCTGAAAGTGCTTTTAACGTGGCCTTTCATCAATTCAACCGCCTTGTAACCCGCCTCTACATCTACGCCTGCCGATTTATAATCCATAATCCGTTCTCCTTTTGATCATTATTTTTTAGTCGAAATTCATATCAAGGATATCATATTCTTAATTAATTATAACACAAAAAAATTTTTTTGTATAGATATAAGATTAACAAAATTAACATAAATTTTAATTTTTTTATGCAGACAGCAAAAAAGGCCTCCGATTTCTCGGAGACCCCTTTTGTTTATGATAATCTATAACTTTTGATATTAATTATCTCTTGTTGTAGATAGCTGTTCTTGTTTCAGCATCCCAGTCTACGGATACACCAAGTGCCTGGCCAAGTGCTCTGAAAGGTACGAACATTCTGCTGTCTGTGATCTCAGCGTATACGCCGTTCTCCATAGGAATGCTTGTGCCGTCAACTACCATGTAGTTGCTGCCAGCCTGGAACTGGATGATCTTCTGGCCGTTACCAGCTGCGTAAAGGATAGTAGCAGTCTTGCTGTTAGCATCCCAAGCGATCTTGCTTGTGTTATCAGCATCTGTTACAGCTGCCTGATCTACACCAAGTGCAAGTGCAACAAATCTTAACGGAACCATAGTAGAGTTGCTGCTTGTCTGGATGTAAGCTGCTACGTCCATATCAACAGGCTCGCCGTCCATTGTGATTGTCTTTTCGCCGATAGTAACTTCAACAACACCGTCAAGTGTACCAGCTTCTGTAACGATGTTTACATAGTTGTCAAAGCTGTAACCGTCTGTTGTATCGAAGTATGCTCTGTCGTCGATATTGTTGCCGTTGTCCTTCTTACCGTTTTCAAGTTCTGTGTAAGAAAGGTCATAGATCTTGTTGTCAACGTTCTTCTTGTAGTTGTTGATAACAGCGTCGCCGCTTACCTTGAGGTCATAAGAACCGTAAGGTACGGAACGTGTTGTACCAACTGTAAGGTTAGAAACTGTGATTGAAGAAGGTTCTGTGTAGGAAGTCTTGTCAACCTTGAATGTGATAGCGCCTTCCT
>CAMNCZ010000344.1 GCA_946534775.1 uncultured Eubacteriaceae bacterium | reverse complement strand
GGCATCGGGAAAATAGTTTTCGGTGTATTGATAGCGCTGTTTGTTATAGCCTGTTTTATCAATGCGCCCATAACGTCGGCGGTCGGTACGCTATGGTCATTGCTGCCGCCTATTGTGGCGATAGGCCTTGCGCTTATGACAAAGGAAGTTTATTCTTCCCTTTTTATAGGTGTGATATCGGGTGGTATAATTTATGCCATTACCCAAGGGTCCGGGTTTGAGGGCGTTTTGAACGTTATAGTGAAAGAAGGCCTTATCGGCAACCTGTCAGACAGTTATAATGTAGGTATACTTATATTCCTGGTGGTGCTGGGCATTATAGTTGTGCTTATGAACAAGGCGGGCGGCAGCCGCGCTTACGGCGAATGGGCGGTAAAACATATCAAAAACCGACACGGTGCTGCTCTTTCCACATTTTTACTGGGTGTGCTTATATTTGTTGACGACTATTTCAACTGCCTTACAGTAGGCTCTGTTATGCGCCCCGTTACGGACAAGTTTAAGATATCAAGGGCGAAACTCGCGTATTTTATTGATGCAACGGCCGCGCCTGTCTGTATAATAGCGCCCATATCATCCTGGGCTGCGGCTGTCAGCGGTACGGTAGAGGGTGTAAACGGCATAAAGCTGTTTATAAGCACCATACCCTACAATCTTTATGCGATACTTACGCTTGTTATGGTAACTTTTATGTGCCTTAACGAATGTGACTACGGTCCTATGAAAAAGCACGAAGAAAACGCAGCAAACGGCGATATTTTCACAACACCCAGGCGTGTCAGTGCCGATGATGTACCCACAATAGGTCTTCACGGCCGTGTGATAGACCTTATTTTACCCGTTATTGTGCTTATTGTATGCTGCGTTACGGGTATGATATATACGGGCGGCTTTTTCTCGGGCGAAAATTTTGTTGATGCCTTTGCAAACTGCGATGCATCTTACGGCCTTTCAATGGGCTCGATATTTGCGCTTATCATAGTAATGATATATTTTATGATACGCGGCACGCTTTCATTCCATGCAATGATGGAATCCGTAGTTGACGGTTTTAAACAGATGGTGCCCGCAATTATGATACTTACTTTTGCGTGGACACTTAAAACAATGACAAACCTGCTTGAAGCGGGTGAATTTGTATCGGGCATAGTTGAAAATGCAGTGACGATAAAAATTCTTCTGCCTGTTATACTTTTTGTTGTGGCTACGGGGCTTTCGTTTGCAACGGGTACTTCGTGGGGCACTTTCGGTATACTTATACCTATAGTAACAAATGTTTTTACGGCCGATCTTGCAAATGCTTCTCAGACAGGTGAAATACCTGCTATAGTTGTTATCTGCATTTCTTCCTGTCTTGCGGGTGCTGTTTGCGGCGACCACTGTTCACCCATTTCGGATACGACCATTATGGCAAGTGCGGGCGCTCAGTGCGATCACGTTAACCACGTTTCCACACAGCTGCCTTATGCGTTTACCGTAGCAGGTGTATGTATGATAGGTTATCTTATTTCGGGCTTTGTACAAAATGTGTTTGTCGTGCTTGGCATATCGCTTGTAATTATGCTTGCGGTCCTTTTTGGCATAAAATATTGTTCTGATAAAAAGAAGGCATAAATTTTCTTTACATTTTTTTGTATGTATGATAAACTATATATAGTAAACGCCCAAAGTCCAAAGACTTTTGTCGTTTACTATAAATAAGAGAATGTTTGTTTTCTCGGCTTACTATAAATTTAAAAAGGAGTATTTATTATGAAAAAATTATTGAGTTTTGTTTTAACGGCAGCACTTATGATGGGTTTTGTCGGCTGCGGTCAGACAGCGCCTGCAACAAGTGAAAACACAGGCAATGATACGGGCGCGCAGGAAGGCGGCGAAAATGCGGCTTCTGCCGAACTGCCTCAGATAGAAGGCAAGTTTGTTGTAGGTCTTGACGACGAATTCCCGCCTATGGGTTTCCGTGACGACAACAACGAAATAGTGGGCTTTGATATCGATCTTGCAAAGGCTGCTGCCGAAAAACTTGGCTGCGAAGTTGAGTTTCAGCCTATCGACTGGGATACAAAGGAACTTGAACTTGAAAGCGGCAATATCGACTGCATCTGGAACGGCCTTACTATTACAGACGAACGTGCTGAGGCAATGGAATTTACAAAGCCTTATCTTAAAAACAAACAGATAATTATTGTTAAAAATGCTTCCGAGATCAATTCAAAAGACGATCTCAAGGGCAAAAAGATAGGTGTTCAGGCAGGTTCTTCGGCACTTGATGCGGTCGAGGGCGACGATATTTACGGCGAACTTGGTGAAGTAAGTACTTACGATACAAATATCCTTGCTTTTACAGACCTTGATATCGAACGTCTTGACGCTGTTGTTGCGGATGAAATAGTTGCAAGATACTACCTTGCAAATAACGAAAACGATTTCAGAGTTATCGAAGACGGTGACTTTGGTGACGAAGTTTACGGCGTTGCCGCTAAAAAGGGCAATACCGAGTTTGTGGAGAAACTTCAGGCAGCACTTGACGCTATGTCGCAGGACGGCACGGCAGCACAGATATCCGAAAAGTGGTTTGGCGAAGATATCTATCAGCACTGATAATAAATTTTAAGAGGGTGTCGCATTAAGCGCCACCCTCTGGCAAAAAACAGGTTTT
>CAMNCZ010000343.1 GCA_946534775.1 uncultured Eubacteriaceae bacterium | reverse complement strand
GTTTCCAACTGTTCAAGGGTCAGACTGGGACCGTTGCCGACAATAAAACACCTTTTTCCGTTTTTTGATGATTTTAATTTTCTGATTTTTTCATCAAAATGATTGGTCTTGTTCAGTTTTTTATACCATATACTATGGCTGACATTCATAATAAGGTTTGACAATTCCCTTGCAAAAGGTATTTTTAATATCCTTTTTCTTGCCTCTGCACTTAAAAGCATATTTTTCTCCTACTCTCGAAACGATTTACAAAAACGCTGATTTAACGGTCAATTGAATCGATCAGCATTTCCTTATATATCGGCAGCATAATGCTTTTCCAATCAAAGTTTTTGGCCGCTGTTGCCGTAATATCTTTATTTGTATAGTTGTTGCTGCGCAGGTTATCGTAAAATTCGCACACCGCTTTTATATCGACATAACTGTCATCGCTTGGAATGGCAAAATAGAATTTTCCGCTTTCCGAATTGATTATATCTTTTTCGGACACCGTTCCCACAACGGGAATGCCCTTTGCAAAATATTCTTTTGACTTTAACGGAGAGCAGTATGTGACACCAAGCCTGTGAAAAGCGATAGCAGACACACCGATATCACCTGTCTTGTACAAATTTTCCAATTCTTCGCCCGCACGGAAGCCGTGGAACACGACCTTATCCGATACGTTTTTGTTATTTGCGGCAAGCGCTTTTAAATTTGGGATAGCGTCACCGTCACCGACTATATGAAAAACCACTTTTCGGCTGTTACCGTTGCTGTAATATTCGTTCAGTCCGTTTATAACACGGTCGGCGCCGTGGTTATCACGAACGCTTGCCACCATAATAAGGTTAAGACATTCATTGCTGTCTTTAAGCTGTTTTTCTTCTTTCGGCAGTTTAAATGCATATCCGTTTGCTATGCCTATCACGTCAACGCCCCAAAGGCGCTTTATATCCGAAAAAGTGACTATTTTATGTACATATTTTTTTATCCTGTGCGCAAATATCCAATATGTTATATTTGACACTGTCCTGCTGAATGCGGTAACTATTTTTCCCGTCTTTACCTTATCCAGTACATCCATCCACTTTTCTTTCCAAAACGGATATGTCGGTATTTCTATAATAATTTTAATGCCCATTTTTTTCAGTTGCTTAAACAGTTTATCTGTCACCCACGACAGGGCGAAAACCCTGAAATATACCGCATTTATTTTAAGTTCCCTGCATATTTCAGAAAGCTTTGGATATATCTGAAACAAATTAAGCTGCCTGCTGTTTTTGTATTCAAACGGCAGTGTCTTGTCATAATCGGGCCCCGTAACACGGTATACATCTTTTTTTACAAATGAAGCCAGATATATTTTATCATTTTCGGAATATGAACCGAGCGCTTCGCACTGGTATAATAATTTTCTTGCCACCCCGTCAAGATTATCGCGGTCGATGATCATCGGGGATATATATAAAATATTCATTTTTCCCTAACTTTCTGTTTTTGTCTGTAAGCGTAGCTGTTGTGCGGCATTTTTTCCTCGTCGCCGTATTTTATCATATCTGTCGAACCCTTATTTTCCAAAATTCTTCTTTATTGGTTATCATATTTTACAAACTATTATAAAACTCAATATATTTTTTCTTCATTGCTTCGGTATTGTATATTTCCAATACATCTTGATACGCTCTTTCGCACAACCCGGTCGGAAAATCCTTCATCGCCTTTTTTATGTTTTCGGCATATTCCTCGGCCAAATCGCAAACATATCCGTTTACGTTGTTTTTTATAACGCTTTTATTTCCCATAGTGTTGCTTACCAAACACAACTTCTTTAAAAACATATTTTCTATAAGACTCATCGCGATCGCTTCGCCCAACGAGCATAACACAAATACATCCGCGCCCTTTGCCATAGCCAAAGCTTCTTTTCGCGGCTTCCAGCCCGTAACTTCTATATTGGGCGCCGATAATTCGTTTTCAAGTTCGCCGTTTCCTATCCACACAAATTTTGCCTCGGGAACAAGCTGCGCAATTCGGTTAAACAGCTGCGGCTGTTTCTGCGTACACGCCCTGCCCAGTGTAAAAACGGTAAACTTATCATTTTTTACGGGTTCGATGCCGTCAAGAGATTTCGACAGATCGCTGATATTTACTCCCGTTTCTATATATGCGGTTTTTTTGCACAGTTTTCTTGCGACCTCGTCCTCACTTTCGCAGCACGTCAGGGTCATAGCATTCGTCTTGCCGAGAACCTTCTCCGCAAATTCGTATATATGGCTTTTTAAGCCCTTTCCCATTAAAATATGTGCATATCCGTGCGGTGTGTATATAACAACATTGTTTTTTCCTTTATATGCGCACCTGCCGATACCGCCCGCAATGGACGAGTGCAGATGGATTATATCGGGTTTGATATCTTCTTCTATCTGCCTTAATTCCTTTATTGCTTTTACGTTGTTTATCAAATTGGCTATATTTTTTTTGCCGAGATATTTCAATTCTGTCAACTTTATCTTTTTATCCAAAAAATCCTTATAATTCTGCGGAGTTTGCGGACGCAAAGAAAATGCCAGATATATTTCAAAATCATTTGCCAGATCGTTGCATAATTGTGAAACATAAGTGAAAACGCCGCCGCCAAAGGCTTCACATACCATTAAAATTTTTTTCATTGTTTAACCTCTTTTTGTGTGCT
>CAMNCZ010000342.1 GCA_946534775.1 uncultured Eubacteriaceae bacterium | reverse complement strand
TAACTGCTACGGCGAATTTGTTGATGTACGCTAACCTATTGATGTAGGCGCCGATCTTATTGTCGGCTCACTTATCAAAAACCCGGGCGGCGGTCTTGCACCTGTCGGCGGCTATATAGCAGGCAAAAAGGAATATGTTGAAAACGCAGCCTTCCGCCTTACTTCCCCGGGTATGGGCAAAGAAGTCGGTCCCAGCCTTGGCGTTACTACATCTTTGATACAAGGCCTTTTCCTTGCACCAAATGTTGTTTGTTCAAGCATAAAAGCAGCCGTTTTCGCTTCCGCTCTGTTTGAAAAACTGGGCTTTGAGGTTATGCCCAAACCCCACGACAAACGTACCTGTATAGTTCAGTCCATACAAATGAGAACACCCGAAAACGTAATTGCATTCTGCGGCGGTATACAAAAGGGTGCTGCCGTTGACAGCTATGTTACACCCGAACCGTGGGATATGCCCGGTTACGACTGCCCCGTTATTATGGCAGCAGGTGCATTTGTGCAGGGTTCTTCGATAGAATTGAGTGCCGATGCACCTATGAAATCCCCCTACACCGTTTATATGCAGGGCGGTCTTACCTGGCAGCATGCCAAAGCAGGCATAATAATTGCCGTAAACGAAATGTACAAAAAAGGTCTGATAAAACTTTGATTTATTTGGGCAGGATATTTCTGCCCTTTTTTTGAAAAAATATGTGACTTATGAAATTTATTTCTGTCTTTATGTTTAAAGGGATAAGAAAGGAGATTCGCGGAGTAAAATTATGGAAGATATAAACATCATTGAATTATATTTCAAGCGCAGTGAACGTGCCATTGCGGAAACGGCCGCCAAATACGGCGCTTATCTGTACACGGTAGCCTACAATATACTATATGACCCGCAGGACAGCGAAGAAT
The DNA here is from genome assembly GCA_946534775.1 of uncultured Eubacteriaceae bacterium. Taxonomy (GTDB): domain Bacteria; phylum Bacillota; class Clostridia; order Lachnospirales; family CAG-274; genus RGIG4310. The sequence continues at coordinate 1,779 of CAMNCZ010000342.1, read as the reverse complement.
GTACAAGCGATACATATATGAAGGTATGGAATGTGATACCGCCGCAGCGCCCGAATATTTTAAAGGCTTTTCTCGGTAAAATAACCAGGAATATTGCGCTTAATGTATACGCAAAATACACCGCACAAAAACGCGGCGGAACACAGACCGAGACCGCTCTTGATGAATTGCGGGAAATTATTGCAGCCCCCGAAAAAGACGGTGACGGAGAGGCAATAAAAAACTGTATAAACAAATTTTTGAGCGAACTGTCTGCCGATCAGCGAAAAATTTTTGTTCGCCGCTATTGGTATATGAGTGCTGTAAGCGATATTGCAAAGGATTTTAAATTCAGCGAGAGCAAGGTAAAAATGTCGCTTAAACGTATGCGCGACAAGTTAAAAGACGCGCTTGAAAAGGAGGGGATCTATATATGACACCCGAAAAACTGCTTGAAATAATGGGCGATATAGACGAAAAATATATTGCCGAAGCCGATCCCACTGTCAAAAATAATATTATAAAATTCAATTTTGCTTCTCTTGCAGGTATAGCGGCAGGTGTGATTGCTATAGTTGCAGTAAGCAATTATATGATAACTCAGTATAAGCATAAAAATTGGGATACTTTTGAAGTGGGAGTAAGCAATGTCGCTCCCGCAGAGCAATATTCCGATGCAGCCGAAGAATCGGAAGAAGAATGTGCAAAAGCCAAAGATAACGATATGTCAGAGACATTTGACACGGGCGCACCCGCCGAAAATTCTATAGTTGCAGGAGCCGGTTCATCGACCCAAAGTGCGGGCAGCAACACAAGAACTTACGCGAAAGCCGCGGATAATTCCATGCCCGAAGCCGTAAACGAGGATGAAGCCGCTTATGCCGGCGAGTCCGCAGCACCCGAGGAAACGGGAGAATCATCGGAAACCTACATTTTCCCCCAAAAAGCAAGGTTTGAATACCTTACTTCCACCCCCGAACCTGTGCTTAATGCTGTAAAATCCGCTGTTACAGAACTTAAAGCCGATACCTCCGAATATTTCTATATGTCGGAAAACAGCAAAATCATTTTAAGCCCCGAATATGTACGCAAAAACGCTTTAAAAGATTTTTCGCCTAAGGAACTTGAAAGCGACAAATACATTTATTATATATCACAATATAAAAACGATGAATTGATCGGCTATCTTGCAATTGACGAAAGCGGAAAAATACTTGAATACGTTTCCCATCCTAATGCTAAAAAATAAATAATGGAGTGAGCGAAATGACTATGACAAAAAAATTGCCGAAATATATTACTGCCGCGGTGCTTGCTGCCGCCGCAGCGGTAACAGCGGCAGTATGCGGACTTATCGGTTATGCGGTTAAGTTGTCGCCAAATACTGCGGCGCCCGTTCCCGCAAGGTATACATCAAATATGACTATGTATCTGAATGATGCGCCGTACCTTACTTTAAGCGAAACAAACCCATATTATAACGATATTATTTCGGGTTTAAACACATTTTCTTCAAAGAGTGAGACAGATCCCGAAGAGTTTTGCCACACACCCGATATTACGGTTATAAACAAAAACGGAGATAAATTTGAATACGGCATCGCCATTACTTCCTATTCATCCCCCGATGTTGAAGGTGCAGAAAGTACTCCCTCTACCGAAGCTTATTACATACGCTCTTTCAATAAACACGGAGATCCTAAGGTCAAATATTATCCGAATGATCCGGATGCAAAAAAACTGTCTGATGATATCCGAAAAGCCTTGCCTTACGAATATAAGCGTATAGGTAATTTCGAG
>CAMNCZ010000341.1 GCA_946534775.1 uncultured Eubacteriaceae bacterium | reverse complement strand
GTACTTAACGGCATTTCTAATTAAAAGAAAGACAGTCTCTTTTTTAAGATCCGAAATTCTTGCAAGGTGATATAGTATACGGTTTAAAAATGCCCTGAATACATACAGCGCGCAGAATAAAAACAGGCAGTATGAAAACGAAAACAGGTTGACGCCCTTTTGCCAGTTTCCTAAAAATATATAGGAAAAGCCGTCCAGACTTTGCAATTTTGCTCCCATACCGACAAGGCTGATCTCAAACAAAAGCATAACTGTCGAAAATATCAGGAGCATACGGTAAACAATGTTCCATATCCGCTTTTCCGGGGGCTGCTCCTCGGGCGTGATATTATTTTCTCTTTTCCAGCGGCGTTCAAAACCATACTTTTCCTGCGTCTTTATCATATTTGAAAGAAGATGCCAGTCTTCTTCGTCATCATCACTGTCACTTTGCTGTTTTGAAAGCTCATTTTTGCTTTCGTTGTCCTTTGTCTCTTCGGACTCTGCCGCATCGGAAGTTTCCGAAAACTCGGCCGTATTCAGCGCTGTTACTTTATTATAGCCTGCACTCGCCAAAAGGATGATTATAAACAATGCCGCCAGGCAGACCAACGTCAACTCAACACTTATGGCAAAGGATCCGTAATTGTCTATGCTGCGAACCAGGGGCATCAAATACAAGTCCTCGGATTCGCCGACACCCGCATAGTATTCATAGCCTCCTATTGTGAAAAATCCGTTAAAATTGGCTTTGATATTTTCTACATCTATACCCAATTCTTCTATGTTCTCTTTTTTATTTCCCAAACCCGTGGTGGCAGCTATCTGCATCGTCTCTTTATCGATCGCCAGCGCATACTCGGGGATTCCTATTACCATATTGTCCAATACCGTCTGTACGGTAATGGGTGCCAACAACCGCCTTTTTAAGTTCGGATCGACAGCAATACGCACAAAACCGTCGGCCAGATCTTCTTCATTGCGCAGGCTGACACCGATATACTGCTTCTCGTCGTTCATTTCCTTGTCCATCATAGGTTCAAGTATCACATATTCCCTGCCGTCTAAAAGCGGGTGGAATGCATAAGACGGATCGTCCTTGTTTTCGCTGATCTTCATATGATCGTAAGGGGAATTTGTTACAATGACCGCTCCCGTTTTGTCAAATACATCGATGTACTCGACCCCGAGATCTTTGGCGTACTGCGCAAGTTTCGTTCTTGTAAGGTTTTCCTTGCCTTCGGCCTTCACCAGTTCCGCAGCCAGCCGACATTGTTCAAGATACTGATCGTTCATCCAGGCGGACAGCTCGTTGCGGTATTCCTGATAGGTATTTAACGTTTCAACGGCAACCTTGGCGTGCTCGTTCATAGTTGCAATATCGCCCGTCATATCCATCATTGTCTGATAGTACCACGTTATGATCAACAGCAAAAAGACACCGAGTGTGGAGTAAGACACGAGTTTTCTTTTGAATACCTTTGGTGTTTCTTTTTTCCAAATAAAGGAAAAGCCGATAAAACGGACAAGAAGCCACGCCAATGAAAAGAAAAACAGTGTGGAAAAGAAACAGCGGAAAAAAATGAAAGTCGATGTTTCGCCGAGAGTTGTGCCGCATAAAATATAGGTGTCCTTGTAGGCAAACCCCGTTCCGTATATGCCTGCATCCGCAGCATCCAGAAAGTCCGCGGTACTGATTTTATCATCGAAAAACGATGCAGGGTAAAAAGCACGGAATTTATTGGACACTTTTTCATTTTCTACCTCCGAAACATCGATAAAAACAGATGTATCCAACTTGCCTACAGAGCGCAGTTTCTCCCCGACATATTTCTCGTTTTCGTGTGCCAGAATGGTAAAATCATTCCGTGATACCACGATAACGTGACCCTGACGGCCGACACGCAGCTTTATAACACGGTTCATCCACGAAAGCGTTTTGTCTATTATCTTCTCGACATCTCCGCTTCTGCGCTGATAATCATCAAGAACCGCATCGTTCTTGATATAGGTCGTCTGACGCTTTTTTTCGAGTTTTTCATACACATCGCGTACTGTCTGCTCGTTTTCTTCAAGCTGAGGAAGCAGCTTGGACACCTGTGTGATCGCACGTTCCACCTGGGGCGTGATCCGCTGTTCAAGATCGTGCTCTATAAAAATATACGACATAAAGGCATAGACTGCGGTCAACACCGCAAGAAGAATGTATATTCTTGTCTTTGTTTTTTTGATCTCGTTTTCTATCTGCTGCTTATTCGCTTGCTTATCTGAAAATGCACCGTTTTGCATATCTTGTCAGCCCCTTTTTTTAATTTTCGATTTTTTTTCGTAATGCATAAAAACATTGGTTTTAACGATATCCTTATGCTACAATTTTAATAAAAAAACAACAAAATGTCAATGAAAAACCGTTATTTTGTTATGATAAAACTTTTACGCGCGCAAGGTTTTTGTAAACTTTGCGTTATTTACCGCCATACCCGATTCGTCAAGAAAGGATTGACGGGATAAATCATATTCATTAAAACAGGGACTGCCGCAGATTTGCGATAGTCCCTGTTCTGTTTCTGAAATTATTTATAGTAAACGACAAAAGTCTTTGGACTTTGGGCGTTTACTATAATTGTAATATCGTGATAAAAAATTGTTACTTTGTTGATGTCGAAGTGCGTTCAAAATGTTTTATACACAAGGGAAAAATGAA
>CAMNCZ010000340.1 GCA_946534775.1 uncultured Eubacteriaceae bacterium | reverse complement strand
TACGGTAAACACTACTTCATCGCCTGTTTTCAAACCGTAAGACTTATCGGGAGTGATACGCAGATAGCCGTATACCTCATCTTTGCCGTAGTTGTTTTCATAGCTGAGTTTTCCGTCGGGAGAAATGCCCGAAAACTCCACTTCAAGATATTTGAACGGGTCTATACTTTCCACTTCTTCAAGGCCTTCAACAGTAAAAACAGCATCTTCATACTTTATTTTGCAGTTTAATTCTTTTTCGATCTTGTCGGGGACGATATCCCATTTGTATTCGACCGTATCGCCATTTGAAAGGCCGCGTTCTTCCTTTGAATATCCGTTCATATACATTGTAACTATATCCGCGGGATATTCGATCTTATTTTTCGATCTGTCCCTGAATTTATTGGTATACTTTTCGTTAAAAGCATCTTCGTCAAATTTTATCACAGACTTACCGACTGTATCGTATCCGTTGAACTCAACTTTAAGAAATTTGTTAAGATCCACCGTAGTCTTATGATTTTTCACGATCATAACTCCAACGATAATAAGTATCAGCGCAGCTGCGATAACACCTATCTGCTTTTTTGAGATATTCACTTTTACGGGTTCCGCCGCAGGTGCAGCAGGTGCGCTGTTGGGTACAGATTCCAGCTTGGCGCCGCATTTTTCACAGAAAAGCGAGCCTTCGGGCAGCTGAGCGCCGCATTTTTCACAAAACATATATTTTCCTCCTATTTATTTAAAACCTATATAAGTTTTTTGATATATCGGCAATAACACCTTTGCATAAAATATATATAACTATGGCAGCAATAAGCTCCGCAAGGACAAAAAGCCATAAGGCAGCATCTTTTTTGCCGCTTGTCGTCTTTATTATCTCGTAATCAAGCACAAGCGCCGTGCAGCTGTTTACGATAGATGCAAAAACGATAAGCGGACCCCATTTTATAAGAAGCGTTATTGTAAGAATAAGCCTTAAAATACAGGGAAGCGCAGTTGATGCACATACTGCCGCAAAAATATCCTTAAAACTTTTTTGGCCGAATGATACTCCAAAGGGTATCAAAGCAACTATCGCCCTGGTGATCACCACAGTCAGCAAAATAAAAAATGCGGCTTTGCCTATAGGCATACTCTTGGAATATTCTCCGAATAAAACATTAAGTTCTATTACCGGAAGCAAAAACACAAGTACGGCATATATTGCGCCTATAATATACTGCGGTATTTTTCTGGTATTTGACAATGCATATTCAATTATCGAACACGGCTTTACCACCGCCGTCAAAAACAGTGCCTTTATATCATCCGCACTGACATTGACATTCACTCCTCCTGTTTCGGAAACACTTACAGGCTGAACCGTTTCCGGCTGTACAGCTGCATTTGCACTCTGCTGACAGTCACAAACACCGCCTTCAGGTATCTCCTTGCCGCAAAAACGACAAAACATATTAATTCCCCCTTTAAAAAATTAAAAAATTATTAATAATTACAATTAAATATTACACTATTTGTCGTAAAATGTCAACAAAAAAAGGACTTAAACAATCAAAACATTATGCCTATATCAAATTTTCGCTAAATTTTGCATTATAGCCAATCCATTGACACATAGTTTTGTTTGTGTTATAATATTATTGATATCGGGGGAGCTTGTAAACAGGCTGAGAGGATGTTGTAAACATCGACCCTTGTAATTTCTTTAGAAATTATGCACCTGATTTGGGTAATTCCAACGTAGGAAAGATAAACGCATTATTTTTAAAACGAACTCCGATATTTTCGGAGTTTTTATTTTTATCAAAAGGAGCAATATAAATGGCAGAGTACAAAACACAAATGGAAGCCGCAAAAATGGGCATTATCACCCCCGAAATGGAAGCTGTGGCAAAAAAAGAATACCGTGACCCCGAATTTATCAGACAGATGTGCGCGGAAGGCAAGGTCGCTATATGTGCAAACCGCAACCACAAATGCATAGACCCCAACGGTGTAGGTTCTATGTTAAGGACAAAAATAAATGTAAATTTAGGTGTTTCACGCGATGTAAAAAACTATGACGAAGAGATGGAGAAAGTTATGGCGGCCGTAAATATGGGCGCAGAAGCTATTATGGACCTTTCTTCTCACGGTGACACTACGGGTTTCAGACGCAAACTCACAAGCGAATGCCCCGCAATGATAGGTACCGTGCCCGTATATGACAGCGTTATACACTATCGCCGCGATCTCGATACACTCACCGCAAAAGATTTTATCGATGTTGTACGACTTCACGCAGAAGACGGTGTTGACTTTGTTACACTCCACTGCGGCATCACGCGCAAGACCATAGATCAAATAAAAAAGCATAAAAGAAAAATGAATATCGTTTCACGCGGCGGTTCGCTTGTTTTTGCGTGGATGTGTATGACGGGCGAAGAAAATCCTTTCTACGAATATTACGACGAGATACTTGACATCTGCCACGAATACGATGTTACCATATCCCTCGGCGATGCCTGCCGCCCCGGCTGTATCGCAGATGCGGGCGACGTATGCCAGATAGAGGAACTTGTGCGCCTTGGCGAACTTACAAAACGTGCCTGGGCAAAAAATGTACAGGTAATGGTGGAAGGCCCGGGACACATGCCTCTCGATCAGATAGAGGCAAATATGAAGATACAGCAGTCTATCTGTATGGGCGCACCATTCTATGTTTTGGGCCCTATCGTTA
>CAMNCZ010000339.1 GCA_946534775.1 uncultured Eubacteriaceae bacterium | reverse complement strand
TTCTTTCCTTGTCAAAAGGCATAGAAGAACGTGCCGGATCATTATTTGTCGAAAGTGCTTTAAGCGCAGAGAAACCTGCGATACCAAGGCCGCATACTGTAGATTCCGCACCGCCTGCAAGAATATAATCGGAATAACCGTGCTTAATGTTTCTGTAAGCCTCGCCGATACAGTTTGTAGATGTAGCGCAGGCTGTTACAACATCGATACAGGTACCCATAGCACCGTATCTGATAGCTACCTGGCCCGAAGCCATATTGCCGATAGTCATAGGTATGCAGAGAGGGCCAACTTTACCCGGACCTTTTTCTATCATTTTTCTTGAATTCTCTTCGATAATGGGGAGACCGCCAATACCCGAACCTATAATAACACCCATACGGTCCTTGTCAACCGCATCAAGATCGATACCGCTTGACTTAACAGCCTCGTCTGCCGCAACCATAGCATAGACAGAGAACTTGTCCATACGTTTGAGGTCTCTTTTTTCAACAGCTACAAGCGGGTCGAAATCTTCTTTTATCTCACCTGCGATCTTTACCTTAAAATCACTTGTGTCAAAACTTTTGATAAAATCAATACCGTTACGGCCGCTTTTAAGGCCGTCCCAATATTGCTCTATATTATTTCCTATAGGCGTTACCGCGCCCATACCTGTAATAACAACTCTTCTTTCCATATATACGTTATCCTCCATTTAAGCCTTTTTACATAACCATTCCGCCGTCGATATTGACAACCTGACCCGTAATATAAGGTGCGTTAGCAAGAAATACAGCAAGTTCTGCGACTTCTTCGGGCTCACCAAGGCGTTTCAGCGGTACGATCGAAAGAATACCCTCTTTTACACTGTCACTCAAAACATCTGTCATTGATGTTTTGATAAAACCGGGCGCTATCGCGTTACAGGTAATACCGCGAGAAGCAAGTTCCTTTGCAGTAGCCTTTGTAAGACCTATAACACCCGCTTTGCTTGCGGCATAATTTGCCTGGCCGATATTTCCTGTTACACCTACTACACTGCTCATATTGACAATACTGCCGCTTTTTTGTTTAAGCATAATTTTGCTTGTATGCTTTATCATATTGAACGTGCCTTTAAGATTTGTCGCAATAACGGCATCAAAGTCCTCTTCTTTCATACCAAGTAAAAGTTTGTCGCGTGTAATGCCTGCGTTATTTACAAGCACGTCTATCGTTTTAAACTTGTCACAAGCTGCCTTTACAAGTAATTCGGCCTGCTTGAAATCGCTTACGTCGCACTGTACCGCAAGGCACTCTACACCAAACCCCTCGATCTCTTTTATCAATTCGTCGGGCACCGTGCTTCTGTAATTTAAAACTATATTGCAGCCCGACTTTGCAAAAGCCAGCGCAACAGCCCTTCCTATGCCTTTTGCGGCACCTGTTACTATTACGTTTTTAGCCATTATAAACCCAAGCCTCCTATCGTTTTTTCAAATGTCTTTAAGTCCTCTACATTATATACGGCAATATTTTCCGCACCGACATCTTTTGCTACTTTTTTAACAAATGAAGAAAGTGTTTTGCCCGGTCCCATTTCAACAAAAGTATCCACACCAAGCTCTATCATTTTTCTTACCGACTGGTCCCACTTAACGGGATTCATTACCTGTTTTGTAAGAATTTCGGGAATATCCTGCGCATTTTCTACAAGATCGCCCGTAAGATTTGTAAGTACAGGCACCGACATATTATGGAAGTCCACATTTTTAAGTTCTTCTTTAAGTTTATCCGAAGCGGGCTTTAAAAGCGATGTATGGAACGGACCGCTTACATTAAGCATTACCGCACGTTTGGCACCGAGTTCAAGCACTATCTCTGCAGCTTTCTCAACTGCGGCTTTATCGCCCGCAATAGCTATCTGTCCCGGGCAGTTGTAATTTGCTATCATACATCTGCCTATATCCGATACCTTGTCACAGGCTTCCTGTATCTTCTCCGCATCAAGGTTAAGAACCGCGCACATCCCGCCTTCGCCTACGGGAACTGCCTCCGTCATAAAACGTCCGCGTTTTCTTACAAGTGTTACGGCCTGTTCAAAATCAAGCACACCGCTTGCCACAAGTGCCGAATACTCACCAAGGCTGAGACCTGCCGCATAATCCGCTTTCAGGCCTTTTTCCTTCATAAGTTCAAGCACTGCGACACTCATTGTCAAAATTGCAGGCTGTGTATACTCGGTCTCGTTAAGGCGTTCATCTTCGTTAAAACAAATATCGCTTATCTTAAAGCCCAGCGCCTTATCGGCCGTATCAAAAACCTTTTTTACGCAGTCAAAGTTCTCGTAAAGCTCCTTGCCCATACCCGAAGCCTGAGCGCCTTGCCCGCTGAATATAAATGCTGTTTTCATATATTTTTCCTTATCCTTATCTTATGTAATCCCTTATTTTGGTATATGTATTATTCGTAATCCTTAACAAGCGCCTTGAATTCGGACATTATTTCTTCGATAATTTCCTTTGCGGGCTGTTCCTTTGTTACCATACCTGCGATCTGACCGCTCATTACCGAACCATAGTCCATATCGCCCTCTTTAACGGCACGCTGAAGTGCGCCGCGGCCAAGTTCTTCTATCTTTGTCATATCGGGTTTTTCCTTGCCGCCCTCTTCTTTTTCAAGTTTGTCAAACTGTCTTGCAAGTTTGTTTTTAAGCACTCTTACGGGATGACCGGTTATCTGGCCGGTTGTTACC
>CAMNCZ010000338.1 GCA_946534775.1 uncultured Eubacteriaceae bacterium | reverse complement strand
GCATGCCCCGCAGGGTTATAGTAAAGGACATTTTTAAATGTCGTTTACTATAAATTTTAAGATTTAAAATATTGATATAATCATCGAATTTTGGTATAATTAATATATTGGAGTTTATGTGAACAATTACGGAGGACAAAATTTGGAATCTAAGATAATAACGGCTGTACTGGTATTTATGCTGGCTTTTACGGTGTTTATATCGGGTGAAAAATTAAATATCAATATAAATTACAGCGATGATTCTTATATGGGACAGGCAACGCTGTACTATGCCTCAAAAGATAAAGAGTTTACAGAGGATAAAAGCCTGTATACATATGTATATGACGGAAAAGCGGTGTTTGATTATTCCGAAAAATACGACAGGATATTTATTGTGGCAAACCGCGAACAAAATACACGGGTATATTTAAAATCCATCGGGTTTACGGTCAATTCGGTGCCCGTATTTACGGTTTCGGGCAATGAGTTGAATAATATGGTCTACGCCAATAAGGAAGAAAATACGGCATATTTTAAGGACAATATGCTTGTTTTGGATTTTACCGACGAAAATCCTTATCCTCGTCTTGTTTTCTCGGAGGAATTGTGCGAACGTGCAAAGCAGATAGAGGAATATTCCGCTGTATACTGCATTATTATGGCGATAGTTGTTACGGTGGCTATAGTGGCGCTGCTTACATTTTTGGAGATATTTATTGACAAGCGGCCAAAGCTTAAAGTATATTTAAAGAAAAATTTTGTAAAGATAGCATACAATACATTTGTATTTATATTGCTGTTCGCATCTCTGCGTGTATTTAACGGCTATATGCTGAAAGTAGATTACAAAACAGACCTAAGCGGCAATGATTCAACTGTTTACTATGACTATGACGATGATGGGTTTAAGGAGATAAACTCGAAATACACAAAGATAAATTCGCTTATCGGTGAAAATCCGTTTTTCACGGCGACAAATATAGAGGGTCTGCGTATCGTGCCCAACCGCGCGGTGGGTAAAACGGCTGAAATAAGTGCGGTGCATCTTTATCACGAAGGACTGCCCGTAAAAACCTATACGGCACGGGAACTTAAAGACAGATATCTGCTTGATGGCGCCAAACTTGCGGAAAAAGATGATCGTATCGTAGTAGATACCTCTCAAAAGCAGGAATCTTTTCCGATATTGAGTTTTAACGAACGATTTATTAAAGATATCAATAAATCGTCGTGGTTGGTATTTTTTGTCGATCTTTTAAAAACGGTTGGATATTTGCTGGTTATGCAGCTATGCTGTGTTATCTATTCAAAAGGGAAAAAGGACAAATTAAAATATCTTTCAAAGGTGCAGGGTGGTGCGCTTGCGTTTGGATTTACGATATTGACGGTAATATGTGCGGTGCTTGAAATAAAGGTGCTTGCGTATATCGTTATGCTGCCTGCTCTGTTTGCGGGGCTCTATGCGCTTGGCGCTTACGACAGACTCAATATAAAAAAGATAGCGATATATGCGCCGCTTGGCGCGATACTTTCGGCAGTGCTGATGTTCAATATAAACAGCGGGCTGTTTGCGGTGCAGAAATATTTTGCTTACGCTTTGTGGTGCTGCGCGCTGTTCGGATCGTCTGCGGTGTGCTATGTATATACCTTGCAGCGTATAAAAGGCGAATACAGCCAAAATACAACGGCACACACCGAAGATATAGCGGGTTTTCTGATAAAAATTTTTATCAGCATATATATTTATGAATATATAAAAATAGGTATACAGATGGACTACAGATCGGCGGCTTATATTTCGGAAATGATGCTGGGCGATGTGGTACAGCTTAATATTATGCTTGTTTTTGCGGCAATATGTGCTGTTTACGGTCTGGTTGGAAAGACGATAACAAATATTATCTATTTCTTTACTTATGCCGTTATATTGGCAGGTAATGTGATAAAGCTGATATATCACAACACTATGCTGACTCCTGCCGATTTTCTTCAGATAAAGGATGCGGCATCTATTGCGCCGACGATACTTGGCAAAACGGTATGGCATATTTTTATTTTATTTATGCTGGCGCTTGTTGTCTTTTTTGTGATAAAAATAAAAAAGATAGTTCGTGCGTTAAAGCCAAAGCCGTTTTTATGGGGATTTTTCCTGCCCGCTATGCTAATGCTGATACTTGGCAGTGCGGTCGTTAAAGATGCTTATATCGATATAAATGTGTGTGATAAGCCTTATATAGATGAAATTACCGCAGAAAGGACAAACGGCCCTGCAATATACAATATTTTTAAAATAATGCATATCCCCGATATGGCGATAAAATCTCCCGAAGATTACAATGAGCAAACTGTTGAGACGCTTTCGGCGGAGTTTGAAAAGCTTGGCACAAAGACCGATAAGGTAAGGCCGAATGTTATTTGCATACTTGCGGAGTCGCTTATGGACCTTAACAGCGTAGAGGGGCTTGAAATAAACGAGGATATAATACCTTATACCCGAGAACACGGCTTTAAAACAATGATATCGCCGCGATACGGCGGTTATACGGCAGCGGTGGAGTATGAGGTGCTTACGGGTATGACACTTGCGTTTTATCCGCCGTCTGTAATACCCTATACGGCGTACTATAATGATGAAAACAGGGTGATACCATCCGTGCCGCAGACGTTCAGGGACAACGGCTACAAAACATATGCCATACACCCAAATACCGCCAATTTCTACGGCCGCAGCAAG
>CAMNCZ010000337.1 GCA_946534775.1 uncultured Eubacteriaceae bacterium | reverse complement strand
ATACTGCCCTCGTAAAAATCAAAACGGGTGGTCGAGCGTATTTTATGCATAATCACAAAGCTTTCTTTAAACTGTATGCGGCACTTGTCCACATTGTCCTTTGCCACCCTAAGCCTTATATAAACACGCTGATTTTTCCCGGGTTCGGCTGGCGTTCTGTACATCGGCGTTTCATCCGAAAAAATCGCATCAAAATTAAGGTATTTGAATTTGATCTCGTTAAGCAGCATAATTTTGTTTATCATATTTTTATTCACGCTGTTTCCCCCTGTCTTTAAATAATATTTGATTTATTCTATATCTCTGAGTTTAAGCAAACGCATATCCGTAAGATCATATTCGATAGGATTGCCGTTTTCCGTTACACTATTTTCCCATAAAAGTCATCATCGTCATATACAAAACATAAAAAATTATTGTCAGCACAAAGCAGCCGTCTATTATACTGCCTCTGCCTGCTTCAAGGTCGCACACGAACTCTTTTTTGGGCGTAAGCGAATACTTGTAATCGATATTTTTGCCCTTGTTGATATATATATACAACGCAAGCAGTGCGATAAGCACGGGCAAGGTAAAGGCAAGCAGCAATGTTGCGGCCGTAAATGTTTCAATAAAAGGTGTTTCTTCGGCAGTCTCCAGCATTTCTTCGGGTGCCGTTGATATCACAAGTTTCAGCCAGAGTGCCTGCACACCGTTTATAACAAAATGTGCCAGCATAGACGAGTATATCGAATTGCTGTAATGCACCAGAATACCCAGTATAACACCGACCGCCGCCGCGTAGAACAGCTGTGTAAGGCTTAAATGCATTATTCCGAAATAAAGCGCCGCCACAAGCGTGGATTTTATAACACCCTTTCGCTTGAAACCCGTCATTATCACACCGCGAAACATAAGTTCCTCAAAAACGCCCGGCATTACAGCGATCGCCGCAATAATAAACCCCGTGGAATAGCCGTTTACCATATCATCGACCACATCGCTGAATGTATCTTCCACAAAAAAATCCGTTATTGTGCCTACCCAAAGCATAAGCGGTATGGAAAACAGCGCAATAAAGATAACAAGCACAATATTTTTAAACGATAACGGCTCGTGCGGCACGATATCGCGCAGCCTTTGTTTTGAAACAAGGCAGTAGAAAACTATCGGTATACCGAAAATAAGCAGGTGCTGAAAAAGGGTGAGATATTTTTCAAAAGCGGCATTTTTTACATCTATAACACCGATGATATTTAAAAAAATCACTAAAAACGGCAAAAGGCCCGAATAAACAAGAAAGCTCAGCATAAAAGCATTTGCACTTGAGGGCTTATTCATTCGCCGCACCTCCTGTTTTGTTTTTGCGCATCTCGCCAAATTCCAGTATGCTTCTTATAAGCACCGCAAACAGCGGTACACCGAAGAACATACCCAGAGGGCCCGCAACAGCGCCGCCCACAATGATCGAGAATATAACGGCAAGCGGCTTTACGCCGATAGAATCACCAAGGATCTTCGGGCCTAAAATTATACCGTCAAACTGCTGCAATATAATTATAAACACAACTACCCACAAACACTTTATCGGGCTGACAAACAGCACCAGTATGGCAACGGGCACCGCGCCGATAAAGGGACCGAAATAAGGTATCATATTGGTCACGCCGATAATAAGGCTGAGTAACAGCGGATAAGGCAGATCCAGTATCACCGCACCCGCAAAGAAAATAAGACCTATTATAAACGAGTCCATAAACTTGCCCACAAAAAAGCTCTCAAACGATTTATTAAGCGCAAAAGCAAAGTCTTTAAGCTCGCTGACACCCTTTCGGGGCAAAATAACATAAGCGAAAGTATTGCATTTTTCAAGCACGTTTTCCTTGTCCGAAAGGATGTAAAATGCCACAAATATGCCTATTACGGCATTTAAAAACGATTTTGCGAAATTTATGGTATAACCCACTACCGACTGTATCATATCGGGCAGGTATTTAAGACCGTCCATAAATGAATTAAGCAGGTCGGTAAATGCCGAAAACAGCTTTTCATAGTCCTGCTCGGTAAAGCGCACACCGTATTTTGCGCCCAGTCTTGCAATATAAAAACGGATATTGATATAATCAAGGTTTTTAAGAAAATCCAGTATTTTCTGCACACTCAATACAATTTCGGGCACGATATATGCTATCATCCATATAACAATGCCTATAACCAGCACCATAGCCGTTATTATGGCAGCGTTGCGCGCCAAAGCTTTTCTGCTTTCATTTTTTTTGAGTGTTTTTTCGTCCTTTCCCTTTTTGGGCTTTACAAGCGGCTTGAACACCTTGTTTTCAAGAAACCTTACAGGGGCATTCAGGATATAGGCAAAAATTATACCTATAATAAATGGTGAAAGCACCTTAAAAACTATCGGGAATAGATCGAGTATATGCAAATTTTCCGTTGCCCTGTAAAAAGTTATGGCAATAAGTACAACTATCAAAAGATATATACTGCGTTTTAAATTTTCATCTTTAATTTTGAACATTTTACCTCACCTATGCAATTTTCCTTTAAAATGGATTTTGGATACGGTTAAAAAGCAAGCTTTTTAACCTCTTCCCCATTCACATTATACCACACGCGCAGTTGTTATGCAATAATTTAAGTATTTCACTTTTATTTCAATTTTTTGTATACAAAAAGGGGCTGTCGCATTAAGATTTTTTACAAAAATCAGCGAATAAGCCCCTTT
>CAMNCZ010000336.1 GCA_946534775.1 uncultured Eubacteriaceae bacterium | reverse complement strand
AGGAAAGTTCCATATCTATCTGTGTAAACTCGGGCTGGCGGTCGGCGCGCAGGTCCTCGTCACGGAAACATTTGGCTATTTGGAAATAACGGTCAAAGCCCGACACCATCAAAAGCTGCTTGAACAGCTGCGGACTCTGCGGAAGCGCATAGAAATTGCCGGGGTGTACACGGCTTGGTACAAGGTAGTCCCTTGCGCCCTCGGGTGTAGATTTTGTCAGCATAGGTGTTTCTATCTCTATAAAACCCTCGTCGGATAAAAAGTTTCTTACAACGCGGCATACATTATGGCGCATAATAAGGTTTGCCGCAACATTCGGACGGCGCAGGTCAAGATAACGGTATTTAAGACGAAGTTCCGTGCTTACATTCACACGCTCCTCAACGTGGAACGGCGGCTGGTCGCTCTCGTTAAGTATACGAAGATCCTCCACCGCTATCTCCACCTTGCCCGTTTTCATCTTTTCGTTGATATTTTCGGGCGTTCTGGCACAAACCTTGCCTTTCACCGCAATAACATATTCCTTGCCGAGGGACTTGTCCTTTGCAAGTATATCCTCGCTGTTTTTCTCCTGATCCACAAAAACCTGCACTATACCCGTGCGGTCACGCAAAAGTATAAATGAAAAGTGGCTGAACACACGGCGGTTTGATACCCAGCCCATAAGTGTTACATCCTGTCCAATCATATTTTCGTTTACATCGCCGCAGTAACAGCTGCGTTTTAAACCCTGCATCAATTCACTCATTTTAGTTCTCCTTATTTTTCGCAAAAGCGAACTTATTTAAAATTCTTTTATGATTATAACATATAAAAAACTTAAAAGCAACAATTTAGCAAAATTTTATTTCTTACATCTAATCAGCGTTTCCCTGACAAAAATCCTCCTACACAACAGACATCGCTGTCTGTCATGCAGGAGGATCTCCCGTTAAGCCTTAGCTGTTTTTTTCTTTTTTGCCACAAGACTTTCGGCATACGCAAAAGCGCCGCTCATAGTGTCAAAGAATTTTTCTTTGCCAAGCCTTTCCTCGCAGCCGAAGTTTTGAAGCACCTTATAGGGCTGCTCGTTAAGCTCCGCATAAAGCACGGTAATATCGTTTTTGCGGCAGTAATCTATTGTCTTTTTAAGTGAGTCCACCAAAGTACCGTCTATCATAGGCACGTTTTTCATACGCAGGATAAGTACATCGCTTTCAAGGTTCATATCCTTCATAATATCCATAAAACGTGTTGAAGCGCCAAAGAACATAGGGCCCGCAAATTCATATACCATAATTTCGTTGTTGATATATTTGTAGGTATCCGTCTCACTCTCTTTGGAAACGGTGTTTATCTCAAATACATCGCTCATTCGCTTGATAAACAGGAACATTGCAAGCACCATACCAAACTCTATCGCAACAACAAGGTCGAAAATAACGGTGAGTAAAAACGTAAGTATAAGCACCGAAAAATCGCTTTTTGTGGTTTTATAGATAAGCGCAAATTCCTTGAACTCGCACATATTTATACTTGTTACTATAAGAATGGCCGCAAGTGTGGTCATAGGTATCATTTTTGCAAGCGGCATAGCCACAAGCATTATAACAAGCAGGGTCACGGCGTGTACCATACCCGCAACGGGTGTGCGGCCGCCGTTTTTGATGTTTGCGGCTGTTCTTGCGATAGCGCCCGTTGCCGGGAGACCGCCGAAAAGCGCACTTGCGATATTTGCAACACCCTGCGCGATAAGTTCCTGGTTTGAATCGTGCTTGTCACCCGTCATACCGTCGGCAACAACAGCGGAAAGCAGCGACTCGATACCCGCAAGTATAGCTATGGTTATAGCGGGCTCGACCAGTGCCGACACCTTTATACCCGAAAGGTCGGGGAGATGCGGCATCGGGAATTTACCGCTTATGTTCGCATACTTTGAACCGATAGTGGAAACATCAGTCCACATACCGTTTTTCTGCAAAAGATAAACCGCAACGGTAGTGACCACCAAAGCCACCAGCGAACCCGGTATTTTTTTATTTATCTTGCCCCAGAAAACTATAATAAGTATGGAAATTATACCTATTATAAGGGCGTGAATATTTATCTTTGAAAGGTTTGAAAGATAAGCCGCCCATTTTTCAAGAAATTCGCTGCTTATGCCTTCGATATTCATACCCAGAAAGTCGTTTAACTGTGTTGAAAACAGCGTAACACCGATACCCGTTGTAAAACCTACCGTTATTGGGAACGGGATAAATTTGATAACATCACCTAACCCCAGAACGCCGAATATTATCAGAAATATACCCGCCATTACAGTGGAGATGATAAGGCCGTCAATGCCGTATTCCGCGATAATACCGCAGATAATAACAACAAACGCTGCCGTCGGGCCGCCTATCTGCACACGGCTGCCGCCTAAGAAAGAAATAAAAAAACCCGCGATTATTGCGGTAATAAGACCTATTTCGGGCGATACACCCGATGAAATGGCAAGCGCAATGGAAAGCGGCAGCGCCACTATCGCCACTATAAGTCCCGCTACAATGTCATTGGCAAGGTTTTTTCCCTTAAATTCCTCGGGATGTTCCTTGATGACGGTAAAAAGCTTTGGTTTTGTCACTTGAATACACCTCTTGTTAAAATTTTTAAAAAGCCTTTACAAAACAGAATTATTCTGTTATAATAATAAAAAGGAAAGGCGCAGCGGTTACTGCACCTCTCCGACAACCAACACA
>CAMNCZ010000335.1 GCA_946534775.1 uncultured Eubacteriaceae bacterium | reverse complement strand
AGGGGCAGACGTGCAGGTATGGTGCTTGCGGAATCAGCGATAATAGGCTTTTTTGGCGGTGTTGCGGGTGTGATTTGTGCCTGCGCCGCGGTATTTCCGTTTGGCGGCCTGCTTGAAGAAAAGCTGGGGCTGCCGTATCTTTCGCCCGAAATCGGCAAGGTGCTTGCGGCGGCAGTGCTTGCGGTGGCGGCATCTATGCTTGCGGGCCCGATAACTTCGGCGGTTTCGGCGGTAAGGATAAGCCGCATAGACACGGGCGCAATTTTGAGAGAGGGGAATTGAAATGGCTGTAAAAGCCGTTGGCATAAGTAAACGATATTTCAGAAACGGCGGTACATCAAATTATTTTTATGCTGTCAGCAAAACCGATATTCAGCTTGAAAACGGCTGTCTTACGGCAATAACGGGGCGGTCGGGCAGCGGCAAGACCACACTTTTGAATATGCTGGCGGGCCTGCTGGAACCGAGCGAGGGCAGTGTATTTATTGATGATGAAGATATTTATAAAATGGATGATAAGCGGCTTTCCGCGCTGAGAAATGCAAAAATAGGCGTTATACCGCAGGGGCAGACGGGGCTTGCATCGCTTAGCGTGCTTGAAAATGTAATGCTGCCTTTTTATATGTACCAAAAAGGGGATGTTGAAAAAAAGGCGACAGAACTGCTTGCTTCGGTGGGAATGGCAGAACTGAAAAACGCATTTCCCACGGAGCTTTCGGGCGGCGAAAACAGGCGCCTTGCGATCGCACGAGCGCTTATAAACGACCCCGATGTGATATTTGCCGATGAACCGACAGGCGATCTGGATGATGAAAATACAAAGACCGTGCTTGAGATACTGCGCGCTGCCGCAGACAGCGGCAAGGCGGTAATGCTGGTCACGCACGAAAACGATGCGCTTGGATATGCCGATAAGGTGTACAGAATGGACGGGGGCGTGCTGAAATGAAGGATTTTTTCGGCAAGGCCGTATCCGTGCTGCTTGCGGCGGGCTTTATCGTGCTTGCGGCAAATGTTTCAAACGGCAATATAAGTTTTAGGCGGGGCCCCGAAGCACTTACAAGCGCCACGGTCAAAAACAAGGGCGAAAGTGTTTCGGTATCGGGAATATCGGGCAATTTTACGGTGCTTATCAATAAAAATAAGATGCCAAAGGGTACGGCGGAGTATTTTGCGGGCCGTGCGGACCGTCCCGCCGATATAGCCTGTCATATCCCCAAAGATGATAAAAAAGCAAGAACTTTTGCCGAAAATATGACCGACAAGGTGACGGAGGGGGACGCGCTTATCCTGCTTTCAAAGGCGGAATACGGCGATTTTGACATATTGATATTTTCAAAGAAAATTGCCGACAAATACACGGCAAAAAGCCTGTATGACAAGGATTTTACGGAAGTTGTGGAGATAAAAGGGGAATAAAGACCGGGGTTGATATTATGATCGTGCCGGACAGAGATAATTCCGAGCCGCTTTACATACAAATATATGAGCAGATAAAGCGCGATATCGATTCGGGGCGTTTGCTGCGCGGCGAAAAGCTTACATCAAGCCGCCTGCTTGCGGAAAATATCGGTGTCAGCCGCAATACCGTGGAACTGGCTTACGAAAAGCTGGTCAGTGAGGGGCTTGTGATAAACCGCGCACGCAGGGGATATTTTGTGGAAAATGCCGCAAAGCCGCGCGAGAGTGTTAAAAGCCCGCAGCGCGGCACGCTTGTTTACGATATGCGCATAAAACCTTGTGACACGGCAAAATTTCCGCTGATGAAGTGGAAACAGTACGCCGTAAAGGCATTGACCGACAGTGCGGTCGAGACGAATACCACCGATTTTTTCGGAGATATGCAAATAAAAAGCGAAATAAGCCGTTTTTTGTATCGCTACAGAAAAATCGAATGTACCGAGGAGGATATTTTTGTCTTTAACGGCATAGAAAGCTGCCTTGGCATACTTTTTACGCTTATCGGCGGCGAGGGTGTGAAACTGCCCGAAGAATATCAGCCCGAAAATGCCATAGCCGATTTATGCGGCATTGATAAAAACGGCGGATATATCTACACAAAGCCGCTGTTTTCAAAAGAGAAAGATTTTTTAAAAGAGAAAGATTTTTCGGGCAAAAAGATAATAGAAAACGATACGGGTTTTATGTTTGCGGAAGATCTTATGCAGCGCCCCGCACTCAGGGCGGCGGATAAAAACGTGGTGTATATAGGGTCGTTTGCGGATATTGTTTATCCCGCGGCATCGGTCGCGTATATGGTGCTGCCCGAGGGAGCGAAGCGGAAATTGTCGGAGATATCCGCCTGTTATGCGGGCAGTGACAGGATAACGCGGCGCACGCTGACATATTTTATGCGTGATAAAAACTGGGAGAGATATCTGTACAGATTATCCGTGAACGAAAGAGAGAAACTGGCTCTGCTGAAAAAAATCTGTATCGAGGTTTTCGGCAGGGCGGATAAGGCAGATGCCGCGGCGGGAACGGTGACGATAGAGCGCACGGCGGCGGAGGAAATAACCCAAAAGGCCGAAAAAGCGGGAGTAATGACCGATTTTAACGGCGACAGCCTTATATTATGCGCAAGGGGAATGAAAAAAAGTGATATTGAGCCTGCGGTGCGCCTTATAGGCAGCATAGTGGCAAACGGATAAAATTTATGGTGCCAATTTAACAAACTAAGTAAGCACCCCCGCTTCTAAAGCGGGGGTGCTTACTTAAAAT
>CAMNCZ010000334.1 GCA_946534775.1 uncultured Eubacteriaceae bacterium | reverse complement strand
TATTATTTGCCAAGTAATGCAATAACATCAAGAATATCTAAGTTGTCATCATCTGTTACCCTTGCAGCCGAACGCTGAGCAGAATCAAGTTCGCCGACACCACAGAGATATTTCAGCACATCTTCCGCCGAAACGCTTACAGCTTTTTCCTTAACAACTACGTTTGCATTGCCGAATACCTTTGAATACTTGCCGTCCGAAAGGTTTTCAAGGATTTTTTCCATACCGCTGTTGCCGCCGCAGACAGAGCCTTCCGGAATTGCTACGGAAACAGTGTTGTCAAGTGTACCGAATGCCTTTTCACCAAAATAAATTGCGGAATCACTATCAAACTCAACTTTTACGGCATCGCCGTCAAAAGCGCCCGAAAATGCTTCACTATCAATGTATATAACATTTTTGGGGAAAACTATAGATTGCAGTTTGCAGTTTTTAAATGCGCTTGAATTTATTCTTGAAAGCGTAGTCGGCAGTTCCACGCTTTTTAAAGCGGAGCAGCCCTCAAATGCCGAAGTACCTATCATTACAACACCTTCCGCAAAAGTAACGGAACTAAGCTTTGTACAATTGCAAAATGCCTTTTCGCCAACGGTAGTGACCGTTGCGGGTATGCTTGCCATCTGAAGGGTAGTACAGCTTGCAAATGCCTCACTTCCGAGCGTGTTGACCTTGTTAAGGTCTATAAACAAAAGGCTTGAACAGTTTGCAAAAGCACTTGCACCTATTTTGGTAACGCTTGCGGGCAGCTGAACGGTTTCAAGATTTGCGGCATTGACAAAGTTACCGCCTCCTATCTCGGTGATAGAGCTGTCTTCCGCAAAGACCACCTTTTTAAGCTTTAAACTATCGGGGCCTTTTAATATTGGACCGCCTGATAATATACCACTGCCGCTGATAGTCATTACACCGTTATCATCAAGTGTGTATGTTGCATTTGAGCCGATCTTGCCTTCGGATGCCGCATATACCTCGCTTGTACCAAAAGCCGCACCGCCGATAACACCCACAGCGGGAACCTGTACCAAACCTGCGGCAAGAACGCCTGCCGCAAATAATTTAAAATATTTATTCATTATTTCTCCTCCTTAATTTACTCCAAAAGATATGGGTAATAAAATCCCTTATAAGCATTATACACCAAAAAATTGATAATAGCAAACAAAACTTTATATTTGTTAAAAATTTTTAAAAGGCTTGATATATGTGCAAAGTTATGATATACTAACTTACATAAGATATTATTACAGAGGTAACCAATGAAAAAAATAAGAGTAGCAGATATAAACGTGCTTATAAAATATGACCACCCCACGCTTTTAAAGCAGGCAAAAGCATATTTAAGCGATTTTGAAAAAGAAGATGTAAAAATAAACATACCCGACAGCGAGTTGGAGCGCCTGCAACAGGAAAATCCGCATCTGTCAATAGATGATGTGGAATATATCTTCACAGGCGCCGCATTTTACGAGGCGATAATAAACTTTGACGGATTTTTGCTTCATTCCTCGGGCGTTTGTGTGAACGGTTGGGCATATCTTTTCTCGGCCGATTCGGGTACGGGCAAATCAACACACACGGGGCTTTGGCAAAAATATCTCGGTGAAGACACCGCAAAGATAATAAACGACGACAAGCCCGCAATACGCATTGTTGACGGCAAAACTTACGTTTACGGCACCCCCTGGAGCGGCAAGACCGACCAAAATTTAAATATACGGATGCCGCTTGGCGGTATAATTTTTCTTGAACGTTCAACGGAAAATTTTATCTGCCCGATAACCGCGCAGGAGGCCATACCAAAGCTTTTCCAGCAGACACTTCGCCCCCGCGAAAGTGTGCAGATGAACAAGCTTCTCGATGTGCTTGACAAAGTTTTAAGCGAGACCCCGCTGTACCGCCTGGGCTGCGATATGAGCAAAGAGGCGGTCGAACTCAGTTTCAACACCGTCAGACGCGACAAATAAATCAAAAAATCAAATATTAAATCAATCGGAAGGAAAATCACTATGAAAATTAAAGAAGGCTTTTTATTAAGAACCGTTGCAGACAGCAATATTGTAGTACCCATTGGCGAAAGAAGCATTGATTTCAGCGGCGTTATAACGCTTAACGAAGTTGGCGCGTTTTTATGGAAAGTACTCGAACAGCCTGCCGATAAAGCGGCATTGCTCGAAAAACTGACCGCCGAATACGATGTGGACAGCGAGACTGCATCAAAAGATATAGATGCATTTTTGACAAAATTAAGGGAGGCAGACCTTTTAGATGATTAAGGAGGTACGGCTTGCCGATCTTTACCCCGTTATGAAAGAGGTTCTTGATGCAGGCGGCACTGCGAATTTCAATCCTCACGGCACAAGTATGCTGCCAATGCTTCACGATGACGGCGACAGGGTAGTTTTAAAAAAGCCCGATGGCGAGCTGAAAAAATACGATCTGCCGCTTTACCGCAGAAAAAACGGCGCTTTTGTGCTGCACCGCGTTGTAAGAAAACCCGAAAACGGCGTTTACACAATGTGCGGCGACAATCAATGGGCGCTTGAACGCGGCATAACGCAGGATCAGATAATAGGCGTTGTGGTGGAATTTGAACGCAAAGGTAAAAAAATAACCGTCGATGACCCAATGTATAAGCTGTACGCAAGGGTCTGGGTGGCGATAATGCCATTAAGACACCTTTTTATCGGCGGCACAAGAAGATTAAAACGCATAGCAAAAAAG
>CAMNCZ010000333.1 GCA_946534775.1 uncultured Eubacteriaceae bacterium | reverse complement strand
ACAAAAATAGACAACATAAGGGACTGAATCATTGAATATTATCATATTCTTAATGTGACAGCCCCTTTTTATTGCTTTATTTATCAATCTTGCCTATACCGATAATTATTTTTCTATAATTTTTCACAAAAACCATTGACAGCAAATTCATTATATTGTATAATAATTACAATAACTCGAAAACGCACATTCTTTCTTTTGTAAGGGGTTGATTTTATGAAACTTTCCCGCAAACTTCCCGTTATTTTTATTGTTGGTTTTGTCCTTTTGTTTTTTATTGTCTTGTGCATTTCGCACTATACCAAAAATGCCGTTGTACGTTATAAAGATCAAAACATCAGAGCTATCGACCTGTACGGCGCCAACCGTTTTATGTGGCCACGCAATTACACAAGCTGTACGGGAGAAAACTTTATAATTTCCCTGCATAATGACCGCACGATGAGTATGTCACTGTTCTACCAGGACCCGTCCAAAAACAATTGGATAAATACCGTCAAAATAACCGATTTTGAATATTGTATTATATATGACTGTCTATACAAATGTATTATCCCTCTCGGCGATAAATATTATGATGATAACTATACAAAACACTTTAAGATATTTTTAAAAACCCGAACCTCATCTTATTTGTGTCTGCGCGGAAGATGTTTGAACTATTTACTTTTTGCGTGGCTGATTTTTCTGCCGTTTTACATACGGCGTACACTGCCTCAGGCGCTTTTGCTGTTTATTGTTTTTTATATACTTATCAAAAAAAATAAACAACACGATTACAAAACATCATTAAAATTTACACTTATATCCTGTTTTGCAATGCTTTTGTCGGAGTTATCCGTGCGCTTTGTTTCGACAGCAATTTTTATTGAAAAAACTCCGATATCAAAACTTTTTATTTACCGCAATATCACCCCATTCAACAACGTTCGTATGGGAGTTAACATAAAAATTTTTATACTTTTTGTTATATTGCAGCTTATAGTGCTTAACAAAACGCAAAAGCAAACCAAAATACGAACCGCAATATCTTTTATTGTTCCGACATTGATAATGTTTTTACTGCACTGCCTGCTGTTCCGTTGGCTTTTGGGCAGTGAAAAAGCGAGTATTTTCTTTGGCAGCGCAGCCGTCTTTTTCCGCAGCTTTTTAGGTATAAACGAAGGTGCGGGCATACACGCCCTATTCGCTGCTTTTACGCTGTTTTTCCCGATAGCCTTTGTTGTTTACGGTCTTTTTTCCGACAAACAAGACCCCGAGCGTTTTGCGCGGACAATGGGTTTTGCCTTTACAAACGCTTTTATGACTTGTCTGGGTGTTTATATACTTAATTTTTCAACGGGGATAACTGCATACATTTGTGGAGGGTGATTATATGTCAAAGATAAAAAAATACTTTCTTATACTTATCGTCTTGTACTTTGCGTCATTTGCATTTATACAGATCTACCCGCTTATACACGGTGAAAAATACATAAACGAAGGCAGAATAGATTATTATTATAAAAAATATATCCATACTTATATCGGTATAACTCACCTTAACGGTATAGGCGGCGAAACCGTGCTGACCCACAGCGTTTCCTCGCGTGCGTATATTACAAAATTTGAGGAGTGTATTGTTGGCGATATTATGGAGCATTTCAAAAAGCACGAAAAAAGGCAGCTTACAACATATAACGAAAGATATTCCGCAATAGAGTTAAAAAGCGGCAAAAAGCTGCGTGACGGCCCGTTGAAAGGCACTTTTGCCATAAACCTTGCGGCACTAATTCTCTTTGGTATGTTCTATCGCCATATCTGGGGCAGATCGTTTTACGCCATACTGTCAATAACAGCCGTAATGCTGATATATGCCGCAAGCGAACAATTTAAAGACAGATATCTTTCGTACGCCCGGATAAAAGCGGAAATTTATGCCAAAACATCTGCCCTTTTAAAACTTTTTGTCTGTACGGCCATCTCGGCGGCAATACTTAACATTTTAACGGGTATTATTTTTCCGAACACCCTGCCCGCAGACTGTGTGGAACAGCCGATCTACTCCAACAACAGCGGAACATACGGTTTTGTTTGGTGCAACGCACTGACTGCCTGCATATTTATTTTATTGCAGGTAGTCTTTATAACAAAACTATATCCCAAAAACATAAGGCTTCTTTTGGCTTATTTGCTGCCGACTTTTGTTTTATGCGCTATATTTTACCCAACGTGCTTTATTAAGTATTTCCCGAAATTATGCTCTGCAATGGAAGTGAGTTCGTTTGTTCCCGTATATACAAAACTGTTTTTCTTTATGCTTTCGCTTCTTCCGGGAATATTTTTATACTATATTTTCGGAAACATACATACAAAAAGCACCCGTAAAAAAATTGTTTACGCTGTTGTATTCTCGTTTTGCACTGCCCTGCTTTGGTGCGTAAACGGCATTTCGGTAATGTATCTTGTGAGATTGGGGTGAATTATATGAAAAGAATAATGAAAATATTATCGGCGGCAGCTGTTATAATTTTTATCTGCGCCATATACACCATAACCGCCGCAAAGCGTTATCCAAACTATGATATGTTGATTTATGTCAATTATCCAAGCGATTATTCACCAATAGCAAACGACTGTTCGGGCGGTCCTTTCACTGCAAAAATACAGGGCAAAAAAATTTTTATGCTGCCTTACGGTTTCTATTTCGACGGTGAAAAGATCACTTATACATATTATCGATCTCAG
>CAMNCZ010000332.1 GCA_946534775.1 uncultured Eubacteriaceae bacterium | reverse complement strand
GGACGGCGATACCGATACGCTCAGAAAAGAGCTTGCGAATGTAACGGGCGAATTTTTACTCGGCAAGCTCATCAAAACAGAAAAATACAACGATATAGTTACGGGCGAAGAGGTAAGCTCCGATATGGAATTTATCAAACAGTCGCTCGGCGACAATGCGGACGCCATTTCAAAGGGCATTGCCGAAAATGATATGGGTACACAGCTTATCGAGGTAGTTAAAAATGTCGAGAAGAACATATTCCCGCAAATAGCAATGGTCGAGAAATTTGCCAAGTTATGCGGTACTATGAAGAAAATGTGGGAAGACGATACAGTAAACTGGTTCTATGAAAAGAACTTCAAGGCGTGTCTTGAAAGCGGCGAAAGTATGTCCTACAGCGATTTTTCAAACTATGCGGCTTCCGTTATGCGCGGTGCAAGCTGGAATATCAGCACGGAGGAACTTTACGAACAGTTTAACCTGCGTTACAAAAACGAAAAAAAGGTGGAACAGACCGAAGCATCTATGAAAAAGTATTTTAAAGTATGCAATGAAGAAGGCTATGACCTGTTCAATCCGAGTAACTTTAAAAAGCTGGGTGAAAATAACACATTTGAAAACCGACTTAACAGACTGTGGAACATAAGAAATACAATTAAGGAAATAGTTACCGTAAACGGCAAGATATCTATGGGCGATATCTCCAAGAATATCGGCTCTACCAACGAGGAACGCTTCTTCGCAGAGCTTGCCGAAAAATGGCTTTTCTATAAGAATAACCCCGGCAGCGGCAGCTTTATCCAGTATCTTGTGGATAATAAGGTGCTTACGCTTGCACAGGCAAAGAAGTATGACGAAAATGTCAAGCCTTCGGGCAGCGGCGGCAGCACGACCCCGAATTATGACCAATGTATATGCAGCGAGGAACAGCTCAGAACGGGAAATTACAATCCGTTCTGTCCCGCTCACGATGTAGTGATCACGCAGTCGGGTGATCCCGGCGATATGCCCGATGTTTCCGTATCGGAGCTTGAGACCAAGTAATATTTACATCAAAATAATTCGGATAACAAATACCGTAGATGACAGCGATCTGGAAACGCTTGACACAGCAAACTGAGAATATGAATTGAGGTGAGAATATGTCGGGTTTTGACGGAAATAATAATTTATATATCGGCTATTCCGATAAAATTTACGACCCTGCCGTGCAGTCGGCACTTAAAAAGAACAAGATAGCTGCGTTTATCTTTTTTATACTGCTTATACTTGCGCCGATAGTTATTTCAATTATCATAAGCATAAAAAACGATGACAACGGCGCCGTAGCTGTAGGTTTCGGTGTGTCTGCAATATTCTTTGTGTTCAATGTCGTATATTTTCTTATAAACAAGACAAAAAGACAGTATGACGGTGTGGTGGTAAAAAAATACACCGAAAGAAAGCACAGAGGTGGCGGCAATGACGGTTATATGACTTATCAGGTAGTGGAACTGCGCACGGACAGCGGCAGAAAAAAGAAAATATCGGGCACGGTAAATCCGTGGTACGATTATCTTCACGAGGGCGATAAAGTACGATATTATCCCCAATTTAACAACTACTACGAAAAATACGATAAATCAAACGACAGCTATGTTTATTGTCCCGTTTGTATGAGCAAAAACAGCTTAAATGATGATATATGCAAAAGATGCAAGGTGCCTGTGATAAAATGACCGAATAATAATACGAGGGTGCTGCGTAAAGCGGCACCCTCGCTTATTGTATCTTTAATTGTATCTTTAATAAAAAAACGAAGTATCATAGAGTATTTTTTGACCGAAATTTATAATATATACCGCCGAACAGCACATAAAGGCGTTTGTTGCGGCAAAGGCGGTGCTTTGGGCGAAATTTCTTCGTATATTTTTATTCGCAAAAAATCCGAAAACAAAGTAAAGTATAACGCCTATTGCAAAAAATGCGGTAAAGGCAATTACTTTGGGGTATATGGGGACACCTTCGCTAAGGCCTATATATGAGCGCAGAAATAAGTTTATATTTGTGTAATAAAATTTTTCCGTGCCGAGCAAGCGATAGAACAAAAGCCACTGCAAGGCGAACAATATCACGGTCGGGAAGATATAGGCGGCAAGAAAAGCCGCTTTTTTGTTTTTTACTATCTTCATTAAAATATATATCTGCGATGTGACAAAAAGCAGCCAGCCTGCTGCATTTATGCCAAGTGTGGCGTGGCTTTCATTCAAATCCAAAATTATATCACGACAGAGCCAATCCAGCAGGTTTGCAACGGCGGGCGCTGTCAGCAAAAATTGAGTCAGTGCGATAAATCCGCAGGAAAAGAACGTAAATTTTATCGGTATCTCGCAGTTTTTGTTTATAAAACGCAGATTTTCCGAAAAACCTTTTATTTGATATTTTTTTATAAGCAATTTTGTCAAGGCAAGGTACAAAAGCCAGATGATCGCTATCGGCGGCAGTGTGTGCCTTAAATACAGCGGCAAAAGTATAAACCACACAAAAAAGCGTATTTTAAAATCGGTGCCGTATAACGAAACAGATGTTGTAAAATCGTGTTCATTGTAAGCATAAACGCAGTATGAAGGAATATTGTGTCTGCCCTGAAAAATCATAGCGCCGCTTGGGTCGTATTTGGATTCAAGAACATACCGCATATAGTCGCGGATAAGATAATATTCAAAATCGGACAGGGTCACAACAACTTTTTTATTGTATCGTTCAAGGTATTCATT
>CAMNCZ010000331.1 GCA_946534775.1 uncultured Eubacteriaceae bacterium | reverse complement strand
TCAAGTTACAGTCGGCGCTTGTTGAAGCGTTCAGAGAATATCTCGGTAAAAACGGTTTTACCGAGATAATGACACCAAAGATCGTTGCATCGGGTGCAGAAGGCGGCGCAAATATATTTAAACTGGATTATTTCGGTAAAAAGGCTTATCTTGCGCAGAGCCCGCAGTTCTATAAGCAAACTCTTATCCCCGTTTATGAGCGTGTATTTGAGATAGCACCTGTATTCCGTGCAGAAAAGCACGATACGACAAGGCATCTTAACGAATATATCGGTGTTGATTTTGAGATGGGCTTTATCAACAGCTTCTATGATATAATCAATATGGAAACGGGTATGATAAAATATGCTATGAACTTCTTAAAGGAAAAATATCCCGAAGTTATCGAAAAACTTGGCATAACCCTTCCTGAGATAAAGGATATTCCCTGTGTTACTTTTAAGGAAGCAAAGGAAATGGTTGCCGAAAAGTATAACAGAAAAATAAAAGACCCGTATGATCTTGAACCCGAAGAAGAGCGTCTTATCGGCGAACTTTTCAAGGAGGACTATGACAGCGATTTTGTTTTTGTAACACATTATCCTATCAAAAAACGTCCTTTCTATGCTATGGACGATCCCGAAAACGAAAAATATACTTTAAGTTTCGACCTTCTTTTCAGGGGACTTGAAGTTACAACGGGCGGTCAGCGTATACACGATTATGATACGCAGGTAAAGAAAATGATATTCAAGGGCCTTTATCCCGAAGATTTTGAAAGCTATTTAATGCTTCATAAATACGGCTGTCCTCCTCACGGCGGCCTTGGTATGGGTCTTGAACGTTTTGTAATGAAGCTTATAGACGAAAAGAACATCAGGGCAACTTCTATGTTCCCGAGAGATACTACAAGATTAAATCCTTAATAAAGGGGGTATTTATTAATGACAGCAGAAGAAAAAATTATAACTGCCATTGAGGAAGCTACGGGCATTCAGGTGACAGAAGAAAAAATAGATGCAGTCAAATCACGCATTAATATGATATTTGATTATCTGGGCTATGAAGAAGGGCAGGCTTTTGTTTCGGATGACGGTGAAAAGCCGCTGCCCGGTGCAAACGGCATTGACGATGCACTTATAAAATATCTTGAAGAGCTTTCGCGCCTTACACTTACCGAGGACGAAGAGAAAAAGGCTAAGGAAGACCTTACAAAGATACTTGATTATATAGACACACTCAACAGTCTTGACACGGATAATGTCGAGCCGATGAGCCATCCGTTCCCGTATACCAATAATTTCCGTGAAGACGAAGTTAAGCCTTCGGAAGAACGTGAGCTTATTCTTAAAAATGCACCGCAGCAGAAAGACGGCTGTTTCAAGGTGCCAACAACAGTAGAGTAAAGGGGGAGCGAAAATGGGATTTTCAAATAAAACTGCCCTTGAATTGGGACAAATGATAAAAAATAAGGAAGTCAGTTCGGTTGAACTTACAAAGGACTTTCTTGCAAATATAAAGAAAACCGACGAAAAGATAAACGCTTTTATCACCGTGCTTGAGGACGAGGCAATTATGCAGGCACAGGCCGTTCAGGCAAAGATAGACAGCGGCGAACTTACATCACCGCTTGCGGGTGTGCCTATGGCAATAAAGGATAATATCTGTACAAAGGATATCCTTACTACCTGCGGTTCAAAAATGCTTTACAATTTCAAGCCCGTTTACAATGCTACCGTAACCGAAAGGCTTTTAAACAGCGGCGCAGTAGTGCTGGGCAAACTTAATATGGACGAGTTTGCAATGGGCGGTTCTACGGAAACTTCGTATTTTGGCGCTGCGCACAACCCGTTTGATTTAGAGAGGGTCACGGGTGGTTCTTCGGGCGGTTCGGCTGCATCGGTCGCTGCCGACGAGTGTGCTTATTCGCTTGGTTCGGATACGGGCGGTTCTATCCGCCAGCCTTGTTCATTCTGTGGTGTAAGCGGTATCAAGCCTACTTACGGTGCTGTAAGCCGTTTCGGCCTTGTGGCTTTCGCCTCATCGCTTGACCAGATAGGCCCCGTTGGCCGCGATATCCGTGACTGCGCAGAGGTTTTAAACGTTATTTCGGGTCACGACCCCAAGGATTCAACATCGGTAAAAGGCAAAACATTCGATTTTTCGCAGAGCTTTACAAAAGACCTTAAAGGTATGAAGATAGGTCTTCCCACAAATTACTTTGGCAAGGGCCTTGACGAGGATGTTAAAAAGCCTGTTTTAGAGGCAGTCGAAACATTGAAAAAACTCGGTGCGCAGGTAGAAGAGTTTGAAATGACAATAGTTGACTATGCTATCCCCACATATTACGTTCTTGCGTGTGCGGAGGCAAGTTCAAACCTTTCAAGATATGACGGCATCAAGTACGGCTACAGAAGAAAGGACTGCGAGGATCTTATGGATGTTTACTATACTTCCAGAAGCGAGGGCTTCGGCATGGAAGTAAAGCGCCGTATAATGCTTGGCTCTTTCGTTCTGAGCAGCGGTTACTATGATGCTTACTATAACAAGAGCCTGAAAGTACGCGGTCTTATCAAAAAGAACTTTGACCAGGCGTTCAACGACTATGATATGATAATTTCGCCTGTTGCGCCTACTGTTGCATACAAGATAGGCGAAAATTCTTCCGACCCGTTAAAGATGTACTTAGGCGACATCTATACGGTTTCCGTAAACCTTGCAGGTCTTCCGGGTGTTTCCGTGCCCTGCGGTTTCGGCAAGGGCGATATGCCTGTG
>CAMNCZ010000330.1 GCA_946534775.1 uncultured Eubacteriaceae bacterium | reverse complement strand
GGGGGGGGTATAAAGGCAGCAGTACTGCTTTTTGCTGTTATAATGCTGCTTGGCATCAATGCGGTTAGGGTATTTGCGGATTTTACCCCGTGGAATGTAAGTATCTCCGATGACGGTATACTTCGTTGGGATAAATATACAGGCAGCTATCGTGCTACTCTCATCTATATCGTACCCGACGGAGAATCTTTTAATTACCAAAATGTTGCGGCAGACATTATGGATAGTACTCAAACGACTTTTGATATTAAAAATTATCTTCATTCTAAAGCGAAACCGAGCGGCACTTACAAAATATGCTTTGAGATAACAGACGGCGGCGGTAGCCCCGTTATTCACGAAACGGAAGGTCTGACATATAATTATGTTTCGACCATACCCGACCTTCCCAAACCGACAAATGTCAACATATCAAATGACGGCATACTGTCTTTTGACAATGTTCTTGACAAGGATGAATATTACAAATACAACGAAGATAATTCCGATAATATATGCTATCATACGACCGTTCACAGCGTAAACAAGGACGGAAAAGACGAAATTGTATCTTATAACGATATTTACGCCAAAAAATTCAAGGGTCAGAGCACCGTTTCCATTGATTATAGCAAGTGGGCTTTATTTGACAGCGATCAAAGCTATTATTTTACGGTAAAAAGCGATTTCAATTCCATAGACGGTTATGCTTACGTTCCTTCCGCTGTTTGTAAGACAAACAAAGTGCAGGGCTGGGTGGAATACGGCGGCGATATAGGCGAAATAAGACAAAATAATGAATTAGGCTGTATGTTCATCCCTAATTATCCGGGTGCATCAGCATACAGTATTAATGTATACTCCGACGGCAGTATCGCTTATTCCGGTTGGCTTGATGTCACAAGTACCGATACAAGCAATTATACAACTTTTGAAATAGAATCTGTGCTTGAAAAGAAAAAATTGCCGCTTACCGGCGAATATGAAGTGTGGATCACTGCCTACGGAAAATTATACGGAACCTCGGGGGAACAAATGGCACTTTCCAACGCGGCGAAGTGTATCTATACATTCAGCGATGTTCTGATGTTCACACAGCAGCCGCAAAGCAAGGTAATAACCGAAAATGACCTTAATAAAGATATAAATATCACTGCTTCGGCACAGGCTGCCGTATCATATTCGTGGGAAGTTGTAATAAAAGGCGAAAGGAAAACCTGGGCACAGGCTAAAGTTCAGGGTTTAGAGCTTAAAAGCACGGCTGACGATAAAACGATCACAGTACAGGTAACAGGCACCGATGTGGATTATTATCTACTTATCTGCACGGCAAAAGACAGCGCAGGCAATACGGTCACAAGCGATACTGCGACAGTGTCATTGTTACGCATAATTTCTCAAACCGAGGGTACGGTGACGGCAGACAGCGGCAAAACAATATCATTCATTGTTGATGCAAACCTCGGTGCTAACTACGAATGGTGTATAGCAAAGCAAAGTGACGGACAGCAGTTGGACTGGGGTTCAAGTTTCGGTGTGGATGACAGTGATGTACATAGATCCGTTCTTGAGCTTACCGTAGACTCTGCATACTACAAAACCTGCGTGTGGTGTAAGGTGACAAGAGACGGTGCTACCATCACCTCAAAACCTGTGAATATAGAACTTAAAAGTTCCGATATGGTGGAGATAGAAAAAGGTCTTGAAGATGTAAGCGTTTTAAAGGGCGGTACGGCAACATTTACCGTAGATGCAAAGTTTGCCGAAAGATATGAGTGGACCGTAAACAGACTGGATATTGGATATTTGGAGAGGCAGGGATTGTTCCGTGCTTATTATCCAAACGAATACACGCTTGTTCTTACCGATATAGATAAGGCGATGAACGGAGCTGTTATTGAGGTGTCCTGCTATCACGATATGGATGATGATGAGATATACAGTCCTTCGGATGCGATACTTAATGTATCGGGTTCTATTGACCTTGGAAACGGCGATAATGTGATAAGAAGAACTGTTTATTACGGAGATAAGATCACTGTTTATTTTGATGATCTTGACCAGTGGAAGGGTGTATCTTATGATGTAAAATACACTACACCAAGCGGCAACGAAAAAACATGGTCTCAAAGAAGTGATGATGAAAACTGGCTTACATTAAATCCTAAATATGAACCGTACAAAACGATGCTTCAAGCGGGAAATACTCTTGAAATTCGTGCAGATGGAAAGGATTATAACGGTGTTCAGGCTTCTACCGATACTGTCATACTTACGGTTGTCTACAAGAAGGGCGATATGGATCTGAACGGCACTATCGACCAAGCCGATGCCGCACTTTATTTAAAGTATTTAAGCGGTACCGAAACATTCAGCACCACACAGCTTGAAATTGCGGATGTAAATTATGACGGATATAAAGATATGCGTGATGTTATAGCAATAATGCAAATAGCCGATAAGGCATAATAAACTAAGGGGCAAGGCAAAAACACCTTGCCCTTTTTTCAATGTTTTATATTTTAAAAATTATACACCAATTTTTACAAAAATCGGCCAAAAAAACATTAACTCTATGACTTTCTACACCGATTTTACACCAATTGTTTAATAAAATATAACACTTCCTCAATTTTCCGCCAGCATATTCTCAATGAAAATCCCGTAACCTTTTTCCGGGCTTTGTATGAAAACGTGGGTCACGGCGCCGACAAGGCAGTTGTTTTGAATTATCGGGCAGCCGCTCATTCCCTGCACTATACCGCCTGTTTTTTCAATAAG
>CAMNCZ010000329.1 GCA_946534775.1 uncultured Eubacteriaceae bacterium | reverse complement strand
AAAAACAACCGCCCTTCAGCCAAAAAGTAAGCGGTTGTTTTAAATAGCTTATTTTAAGGGTTACACCGTCCTATCTTGAGGCGATGTTCCTTTTATGTAATATAATTATATCATTGTTTAAACAATAAGTCAACAAAATTTTTATCACATTTTTTCGGTACAATGGCATATAATAATATCCAAAAAACAAGGGATTGATTTTTATGTGTGGAATTACGGGGTTTGCGGATCTTACCGCCGATTTTTTATCACAAAAAGACGAAAATATCGCTCTGCTTAAAAAAATGCATAAAACCATAGCTCACCGCGGCGGGGATGCGGAGGGCGAATATTTGTCAAAATATGTCGGACTGGGGCACGCGCGGCTTACCATACGCGGCCTTGATGCCAAAAGCAACCAGCCGCTTGTGCGAAGCCGCGGCGGGTTTGAATACGCTGTGGTTTACAACGGCGAGATCTACAACACTGCCGATATCAACAAAGAACTTACAAAGAAAGGCTATATTTTTGAAACAAATTCCGATACGGAAACGGTGCTTTATGCTTATATGGAGTACGGTGTGGATTGTGTCGGGCTGTTTAACGGCATTTTTGCCTTTGCGGTGTGGGACGGCCGCCTTGAACGGCTTTGCCTTTTCCGCGACCGTTCGGGCATAAAACCGCTGTTTTATACAATAAAAGACGGCCTGCTTGTGTTTGGTTCGGAGCCGAAAGCGATCTTTGCACATCCGCGCATCGACCCGATCATCGATGATGACAGCCTGCGCAAGGTGTTTTCCATACTGCCCGCCCGCACCGAGGGCGACGGGGTATTTAAAAATTTATATGAGATAAAATACGGCTGCTATGCGGTTTTTGACAGAAACGGATTTTCGCAGAAACGCTATTGGCAGCTTGAAAGCGCACCGCATACGGAGGACTTTGAAACAACGGCGGCGCATCTTAAAAGCCTGATTATCGACAGCGTGCGCGGGCAGATGGTATCGGATGTGCCTGTTTGCAGCTTTCTTTCGGGCGGTCTGGACAGCTGTATAGTTACGGCGATAGCGGCGGAGTATCTTGCGGAAAAGAAAAAATTTCTCAATACTTTTTCCTTTGATTTTACCGAAAACGACCGTTATTTCAAGTCAAACAGTTTTCAGCCCGAGCAGGATAAGCCTTATGTCAAAAAAATGTTGGCGCATTTCAGACTTAACCATACTTTTTTGGAGTGCAGCCAGTCGGAGCTTGCGGACTATCTTTACAAGGCGGTCGATGCCAAGGATATGCCGGGTATGGCGGATGTTGATGCCTCGCTTTTGTATTTTTGCAAAGAGGTGAAAAAGCACAACAAGGTGACGCTGACGGGGGAGTGTGCCGACGAGATATTTGCGGGTTATCCGTGGTTTCACCGCGAGGAGTTTATCAATGCGGACACTTTTCCGTGGTCGATAAATATTGATGTGCGTGAAAGTATGCTGAAAAGCGAGGTCGCGGACAGACTGGATATCAAGGCTTATGTGCGGGAAATATACAAAAATACGCTTGCGAAGGTGCCGTATCTTGACGGAGAAACGGGCATAAAACGCCGCCAAAGGGAGATAAGTTTTCTCAACCTGAATCAGTTTATGACAACGCTTTTATGGCGTATGGATACGGCAAGTATGTACAGCGGCCTTGAGGCGAGAGTGCCGTTTGCCGACCACCGCATTATCGAGTATATGTGGAATGTGCCCTTTGATATGAAGTGTCCCGACGGTGTTGTAAAGGGGTTGCTGCGTGAAAGCGCAAAAGGGCTGCTGCCCGATGAACTGCGCCTCAGGAAGAAAAGCCCGTATCCCAAGACCTACAACCCCGAGTATGAGCGTATTTTAAAGGAAAAACTCAATCATATAATAAACGATAAAAATGCACCCATAAACGATATTATTGATAAAAACGCCGCAATTTCGCTTGTTTCGGCGCCGTCGGAGTATGGGAAACCGTGGTTTGGCCAGCTGATGAGTACACCGCAGATGATAGCGTATCTGATACAGGTGAATTACTGGCTTGAAAAGTTTGGATATTAAGGTATAAAAAATTTATATTCGGGGATAATGTAGTCATCAATATCAAGAAACTGAAAATGTGCCATACCCGAAACGCAATACGGGATAAAGCGGATTTTCAGAAAGGAGCGATACTTATGAAAAAACGATATTTTGTTATACTTGTTGGGTTATTGATGACATTTGCGCTTAGTATGGGGTATTTTTTGTACCGTTCCGATGCGGAAGAACCCGAACCGCGGATGTCTATCACACCCGAACAGCCCGTTGTACTTGCGGAGAACGCCGTTTTGGAGTATATCTACAAATACACCGCCGACAATATAACCGAGGTGACGGATGCACCGCTGCCGCCGTATCTTGCGGGGCTTGACAAGGCCGCGGCAAAGGAGAGAATGGCGGGGTTTACCATAACTTCGTTTTCGTCGGATAAAATAACGGCGGTAAAGGTTTTAAAGGGCGAAAGCCGCCAGCATTACATCCTGGGCGATCACGGCGGGTATCTGGCGGTTTATTACAAAAACGGCGGCGGGCTTAAAGAAGTGACCAACACGCCGATAAATTCCCTGTCGCAGGAAGAAAAGAAAATGCTTGCCGCCGCCGAGATAGTGGGAAACGACAAGCTTGAAAGACTGCTTGAAGATATGGAGAGTTAAAGAAACGCTGACTAATTCAAAATAAAAAAATAAAATTTAGCTTTAGCGGCAAAAATTATAACGAACCGGGCCGTAACGC
>CAMNCZ010000328.1 GCA_946534775.1 uncultured Eubacteriaceae bacterium | reverse complement strand
CGTAAGATAGCGATACTTGCATCTATCGCAACGGGCAAGGAAGTAAGCTTTGAGGATATTTCAACAGAGGGCATCACAAAGGTATCAAAACGCGATATGGATTATATCAAAAAGACAGGTATGTCCGTAAAATTATTTGCTACGGCAAAATTTGAGGATGACAAGGTATGGGCAAGGGTAGCGCCTGCCGTAGTTTCGCCCGAACATCCGTTAAGCTTTGTAAGCGATGTATTCAACGGTATACTTGTAAAGGGTGATATGCTTGGCGATGTTATGTTTTATGGCAAGGGCGCGGGCAAGCTTCCTACAGCAAGCGCCGTTGTAAGTGATATTGTAGATGCAATAAGGCACAAAAACATAAACCTTGGCATAAGCTGGTCTGAGGAGAAACAAAAGCTTGAAGATATCAAAACAATGAAGGTAAGCAAGTATGTGCGCCTTAAATACGATGACAAGGCTAAAGCGCTGTTTGCTGTTAAAACAGGTTTCGGTGACTGCGATATAATTGAGCTTGACGGCGTTATTGGTGAGTTTGCATTCTTCACACCCGTATACACGGAAAGCATTCTTGACAAAAAGTTTGTTGAGCTTGAAAGCAGTGAGGGTGTCAGCGAGATCATAAACTCTATAAGAGTAAGTGAATGATTACATTCGTGATCAAGTTTTCACGATATGATGGGTCTCATAAGTTCAAAACAATTAAGCATTACTATATAAAATGAAAGATCAAAACAGGAATGCTTAGCTGATGAATAAAAAATACGCCGCAAGGCGTCGGATCTTTTAAAAGGAGGACACAGACGTGTTAATAGTAAAAAAGTTTGGCGGCAGTTCGGTTGCCAACGCAGAAAGAATAAAGCACGTTGCGCAGACTATAGTTAAAAGCTATAAGGAAGGCAACAGGGTAGTGGTGGTACTCAGCGCGCAGGGCGATACGACAGACGAACTTATCGAAAAGGCAAATGAGATAAACCCCAATGCAAGCAAGCGTGAAATGGATATGCTTCTTGCAACGGGAGAGCAGCAGTCGGTAGCACTTATGGCAATGGCAATACAGGCGCTGGACGTTCCCGTTATCTCGCTTAATGCTTTCCAGTGCAAAATAACTTCCACATCAAACTACAGCAATGCAAGGATAAAGGACATTGCAACAGAAAGAATAGTAAACGAGCTTGAAAACAGAAGAATAGTTATTATTACGGGTTTCCAGGGCGTAAACCGTCACCTTGATGTAACTACTTTAGGCCGCGGCGGTTCCGATACATCGGCTGTTGCGCTTGCAGCAAAACTTCACGCAGATCTTTGCGAGATATATACCGACGTTGACGGTGTTTATACGGCAGATCCCCGTGTAGTAAAGGGCGCAAAGAAATTAAACGAAATAACTTACGATGAAATGCTGGAACTTGCCAGCCTTGGCGCAAAAGTTCTTCACAACCGTTCGGTTGAGCTTGCTAAAAAATACAATGTAAATCTGGTGGTTCGTTCAAGTATGACAGACGCAGAAGGCACCATAGTTAAGGAGGAAACAAAAGTGGAAAAAATGTTGGTAAACGGTGTTGCCGTAGATAAGGATGTTGCGAGGATCTCGCTTGTAGGCGTTAAGAACGAACCGGGGATCGCATTTAAGCTGTTCTCTATATTAAGCAAGGAAAAAATAAGCGTTGATATAATTATCCAGTCTATCGGCCGTGATAACAAAAAGGATATCTCCTTTACAACTACACGCGAGGACCTTGAACGCACACTTAAAGCACTTGAGGACAACAAGGACAGACTTGCTTTTGACAGCATAAGTCACAATGACCACGTTGCAAAAGTTTCTATCGTAGGTGCGGGTATGGCGACAAACTCGGGTGTTGCGGCAATGCTTTTTGAGGCTACTTACGATGCGGGTATCAATGTAAATATGATCTCTACTTCCGAGATAAAAATTTCGATACTTGTTGATGAAAAGGATGCGGACAGAGCGGCAAACGCTATCCACGAAAAATTTATCGGTGTACTCGATATCTGATAAAAACAAAAAACAGAGAGTTTGGCGAAAAGGCCGACTCTCTGTTTTTTTATATAATATTATAAGATGCTCTTTATGTAAGCTGCGATCTCGTCGTTTTTGCAGTTTGCAAAGAAGTATTCGCTGAATTTTTCGCCTGCTACCGCACCCTTTAAAAGGTCCTGATCGATATTTTTAAGTACTGTCATAATATCTGTATGAGTTACTTTTTTAACCTCGTCAAGTATCTTTTTGTTGCGTTGTTCGGGTACAACTCTTTCCTTGGGATAACCCTGGCCGCTTTCGCCGCAGAAAAGCTGTTCGAAAGTGTATTTAAGGTTAAGTTCGGCACCCCAGCCAAAACCTTTTGCAAAGGGAAAAGCCGCTGCGTTGCCGTCATTTATCTGTGCAAACATATAGCCGTCGGAAGGATCGACAATGTGGCCGCAAAGAACGTTGGGGAATGAATTGCAGGCAAGCATTGCGCCTTCGCCCGTGCCGCAGCCCGTTACAACAAAGTCTGCCGCACCGGAGTTTATAAGTATGGCTGTAAGTATACCACACTGTACATAAGTAAGCTGAGCTTTATCATCGGCTGTATACATACCGTAGTTGAATACTTCGTGACCCATCGGTTCAACAACCGATTTTAAGGTGTTGTAAATAAGTTCGTTTTTAGCCGCCTGGCTGTTTTCGTTGATTAATGCGATCTTCAATTTAGTGTCCGCCTTTCTTTTGATTTTATATAATAATTTTATCTTATCCGAGGG
>CAMNCZ010000327.1 GCA_946534775.1 uncultured Eubacteriaceae bacterium | reverse complement strand
ATATTTTCCGCAGATACAGCAATTTCCCTTGTATCTGCTGAAAAAGCCACACCCCGAACACCCGATAAAACGGCGATATAAGTGTAATTCGGCGCAAGCTTCACGCTGTAGCCGCTGCCGTTTACATCGGCTTTAAGCACCGCGCCCGTTTCCTTGTTTTTAAAATATATCTCGCCGCCTTTTATTGAAAGACCGTTTATCCTGCCGCTCACTTCCACACCCGGATATCTTACAACGCGGTTGATAACGGGCTTGCCGCCGTCCGCGCCAAACCAAAGCTTATGATCGCCGTCGGTTGCGGCGGTAAAATCCGCGCGGCTGCTTTCGCCGCTTTGCAGCAGATATTCGCCCTCTTCCTCACCGTTTTCGTTTGAAAAATGTATACGGGTATCGGTATTGTTGGAGGCGCCCGCATAAATACTGATGCCGTCGCCCGCCTTTACATCTTTTACAATAACATATCTGCCGTCCTCGGAACCTGCGCCGTTTGCGTAATACATACCGTCGGAATTATATCCGTCACTGTATTCGTTTTTTTCCTTGCCCTGCGAACCCTTGTTTCGCTTGCCGCTGTAATACAGCCTGTCCTTTGCTTTGGCATTAAGTATCATTCCGTCCAGTTCGACATCGCCATTTTCGGCAAAATCGCCCTTTTGCACCGCAGCATTCGTTCCGTCGCCTACCGCAGCCAGCTTATCCAAAAAAGACACACTGATATGGTTTTGGTACAGCGGGTCTTTCACCTGCACACCGCCAAGATCCCACACATCTATCTTATTGCCTGCGCCGAATACATCAAACACGGTAAAATTCGACATTACCGTACATATCGTCATAACGGATGCCAAAGCCGCACCGACACGGCGTTTTGTTTTGATCTTCATAAAACCTTCTCCTTTATTTTTTTCGATTATTTTTTCACTGTATCTGTAGTTTTCGCAAATCCCTCAAACATTTCCGATAAGTGCAGAAAGCCTACAAAATCGACTTTTTCGGGCACATCGGGTTCTTTATCCGAAAACGACGAATATTTTGCCGCCTGGGTTGTTGTGTAAGTTTCGGTTTTACCCACAAGTCCCGCTGTCATATATACCTTTACAAATTCCTCCGTGTCGGCTTTTTCAAGCACAGCGCCGCTTATTTCTATGCTGCCGCCCTCCTGCGCGGGGATATCGTCTGTAAAAACAAGATATGCCTTTTCTGCGTTTTCGTCATACTCAAAAGCGCATTTATCCGCAAATTTGCCGCTTGCCGTAACGGTAGGCATTTTTCCGTTTGTAAACCATTTAAAGCCGCTGTCAAAAGAAAATTCGGTCTTGTCGCCTTTTTGGTATGCGGCTGCCGAGCTGTCGGAAATGCTTATAGTATCAAGAAAAGCAAATTTGTCATTTGCCTGCGCATTTGCATTTTTAACGGTTATCGTATAACCCTGCTTATAATCGGCGCTGCCTTTTACAAATTTTCCCACCTGCAATTTTTCGTTTACCGCATTTGAGGTAACGGTCATTTTTATTGCCTCGGTGTTTGGTTCGTTTTTCTCACCGCGCTTTATCACAAGGTCTTTTACGGTTATACTGCCTGTTTCTCCGCTTGCTATGCTTCCGATATTAAGGATAAGTTTTTTGTCATTTTCCTTATTTATCTGTATACTGCATTTATCGGCAAACTTGCCCTCGCCCTTGACTGTCGGCGCCTGCGCAAAATGATAAGCGTGACTTATCTCAAGTTCTATTTTGGTGTTGTTTTTGTATGAGTTTGTTCCCGTATCCGTAAAAACCAGGTCGGATACGCGGCTGTACATATCAACGGGCGTTTCGGGCGAAACCGCCTTTACCGTCATTTCGCCGTCGGCACAATGTGCAAACACCACCGTACTTTGCGGTATATCGTCAACGCCGTAATCAACAATGGCCTTTATATCGCCGCTGCCCGTTATTGTGCCCGAAAGCGGGATAGTCGCCGTGTAACCGGGTTTTTGATTTTGCGTAAGGTCATCTATTTTAAGCCTTATCGTTTTTGAATTTACCTTTTCAAAGCGTATATTGCCGTGGTCGGTCTCTATTTTTCCTTCGTCGCCGTAATCCGACCACTCCGCGCCGTCATAAGTTATGGTTATTTTATTTTGCGTTCTGCGGGTATCGTGACCTATAACATTTATTTTAAGCTTGTTGTAAGCCAGTTCGCTGCCGCCTTTTTTAAATATCTTGTCGCCCGTTTTATGCTCGCGCACACCGCCCGAAAGATAGGCATTTGTCGCCTTGCATTTTGCTATTGTCACAACACGGTCGTCATATTCCCTAAGGCCCCATTTTACCGTTGCGGTAACATTGGCAATATCTTTTGTTATATCGCAGTTAAGCGGTATGGCAGCCGTGCAGCCTTTTGAAAGCATCTCCTCGTTTGGTGTGATATGCAAAACTATCTCCTCCGCGGAAATTTTTTCGTAATTTATGCCGCGCGAAAAACTGCCTGTTTTATCAAGCCCTTTCCACTGAGCGCCGTCAAGTACGATATGTATACTGTCCGCCGCGCCCTGAACTTCATTGCCGTTAAGCGTAATACTCAGCGTATTGCCCGAGATCTCTTTGCCCTTTGCGGTAGTTTCGGCACTGCCCTGCATATTTGCACTTGCCGCGAATGCCGTCACCGACATTCCCAGCGAAAAAACAGCCCCAAGCAAAAATGTTTTTAAAATTTTTTTATTCATATTATTATCACTCCAAAAATTAATATATAATGTACAATTATATTTTATCAG
This sequence comes from uncultured Eubacteriaceae bacterium, assembly GCA_946534775.1. Lineage (GTDB taxonomy): Bacteria > Bacillota > Clostridia > Lachnospirales > CAG-274 > RGIG4310. The sequence continues at coordinate 26 of CAMNCZ010000327.1, read as the reverse complement.
CAATAAAATGATATGTCAACAATGTA
>CAMNCZ010000326.1 GCA_946534775.1 uncultured Eubacteriaceae bacterium | reverse complement strand
TAATAATAAAAAGGAAAGGCGCAGCGGTTACTGCACCTCTCCGACAACCAACACACGACGTGTTGACCAGATGTATAATTGTCAAAGGATAACGCCTACACCCGGCAGTGTTTTGGCGTTATTTTTTTATGTAGTCAAGAAACATCAGTAAAAATGTTCCAAAAGCCAGTATTAAGGAAAAACCTTCAAAAACTGTCATACATACCACCCCCTCTTTACAGAGTGGGTCAAACACGCCTTGCACTGATCGCCGCTATAAATTATAATAAAAATGAAGGTTCTTGTCAATAAAATATCAATTTTGTAATATTATAGTAACAAAAGGTGGTTACTTTCCTTTTTTATCTGTCAAAAGCGGCTTTATGGCCTTATATATCTCGCCCGAACGCTGGTTGTTCTGGCTTGGAAACTGCTTCATAAGGGCGTTGTTTATGCCCTGTTTTGTTTTGTACTGCTTGATTATTTTTACTATAACGGGTATCTCCGTTTTATCATCAAGCACGGTCTCAAGCTTCATTTCAAGTTCGGGGTCGTGAATTTGGGACGATTTTGCCTTATTTGGGTTTTTGGGTTTTCTGCCGCCTTTTTTCTTGGGCGACACCTCATCTACCAAAGAGACTTCCGCAATTTTCACGGTATCTTCGGGGATGACCTCCTCTTCGGCCTCTGCCGATACTATTTCTTCCGATATTATTTTTTCCGTAACATTCGTATTTTCCGAAACCGTTTCTTCGGCTTCCGCTTCCTCTTTTACCCCTTGTACATCGGCCGTTTCAAGGCTTGCGGCAGCTTCTTCGGATTTTGATTCTTCGGTTTTTGATTCTTCTTTTACTTCTTGTGGCTTCATTTCTTCGGCAGACTGTTCTGTCTTTTTAGCTGCGTTTTTCGGCAGTTCGGGCATAAGCACGGAGTTATCCGTAAGGTCGGATATTTTTTCTATTACCGAAAACTTTTTGCCCTTTCTGCCCCAAAACTTGCCTATAACCGACAGCGCCGCATCATTTGTAACAAGGTGATAGGCCGCATCGTATTCCTCGGTTTTGCCTATTATATAGCCGACATAGCTTGAAAGCTGAAAATCGAGGGCATTTTTCAGACCGACATTTACCCTTTCAAAAACGACATTTGCCTTTGAAGCGCATATCTTTTTATGTGTTTCAAATGTAATGGTGTTTGCGTTCTGGCTGTAAAAAACTATTACCGTATCTTCTTCGGACAAGGTTTCAATACCGTCAAGTCCGAGATTTTTAACATTTTCGTAGTCTACAAAAAAGTAATGCATTTTTATCCTCCATTTATTGTTGATATGCTATTGTCAGTATGTTCTTATAGTCCGTTGTATCTATTACGCCGCTTCTGTCGGTATCACATACAAATCTTCCGAAACCCGTAATATTGGTGGACAAGGTCTGTACATAAATGGCATCTGTAAGGTCTATTTTGCCGCTAAGATTTGCATCACCGCGTGTGATGTTTTTAATGCCCGAATAGCTTGAAACAGCGTTTGAACCCGTCTTTTTAAAGGTCACATCCATATAGTAACAGGTCTGCGCCGTCGATTTATCCATTTTACCGACTATTCCGCCAAGATCGGCCGATTCTATCGTGCTGCTTGTAACATAGCAGTTTTGCAGGCTTGCATTGCTTACCGCGCCGCCCGCTATGGCACCTGCACCCACCGAACCTTTTATATAGGAATTTATAAGGCCCGTATTTTTAACAGTACCGCCCGATACATTGCCGAACAAGCCGCCGAATACCGTTGAACCGTCGCAGTAAAGGCCGCTTACATAATGTCCACCGCCGTCAAATGTACCCGTAAAGAACGGACCGCTTGAATATCCCTCGGCATTGCCTATCGGGGTCCAAGTTCTCAGACTGCTTGTGTTGCCGCTGTTTACAACGGCGCGTGTGTTGCTGTTTACGGCTATATTTGCGATAAGTCTGCCGTTTAAGCCATTTGCGGCCGCTTTTTCCGCAAACCAGTACAGCTGTCCCGCATTTGATATATCATACCAGCCGTTGTTAAGCACCGCGGGCTGATAACTGCCGTCCGCAGCAAAACCGTTTGTATAGCTTGAAGCAAGCGGTTTAAGGTATATCGAAATATCAGACTCCGGCATATTTGTCAATGTACACAGGCTTGTAAATGCCTTGTCGTTATACATTTCATATCCGTTAGGGCAATCAAAATATTCTTTTGCCGCATTGGGTATAACGTTTGATAAACTGCGGCCTTTCCAGGAATATACATCCTTTTGGTCATCATTGCAGTAAAGCATTATTCGGTAAACATTATTATTGCCGCTTGTTTTCTCGATAGGATAGCCTGCCGTCTGCATAGTCCATACATATCTTCTTGCGCCCGTTGCACTTACGGTATCAAGGCGGTATGCAAGTTCGCCTGTGTTGTAGGTATCAGCGGAAAGATATGTGCCGCCGTAACCTGCCGTCAAACCGTCTGTAAGGTTGTAGTTATCCACAGAGGCTGCATTTTTGGTACTTGTAAGGCCATACGCAGCACTGCCGCTTATTTCACCCATATTAAAGCAGGCCACTGCCCTGCACTCTTTTGTGGAAAGCCCCGCAGCAATACCCGATGTTGCGGTAACGCTGCCTTTATTTTGGCAGTAATAAATATTTGTTACATATACACCCGTAACTTGCTGATTTTCAGCCGTATTGCCGACTATACCGCCCGCATAGGAGTATCCCTTTACCTTACCTGTATTGGAACACCGCAAAAATGTCTCGGTGTATGCACCCAGTCGGCCGACGATGCCGCCC
>CAMNCZ010000325.1 GCA_946534775.1 uncultured Eubacteriaceae bacterium | reverse complement strand
CGGTGCGGTACTGCTGCTGTGCGCGCTTGGTGTTGACAAAGAGACGGCGATGAAAGATTATCTTATGACCAATGAAGCCTGCGCGGGGCTGCTTGAAAATGTGCGCAGGGTAATGTCGGAGCGCGGTGCAAGCAAGGAGCAAACGGAGTTTGCGCTGTTTATAGAAAGCGTCAGCCTTGATTTTATCACACCCGTATTTGACGAAATAGAGCAAAAATACGGCTTGGTGCGCAATTATCTTGAAAAAGAGCTTGATATTACGAAAGACAAAACAGAGAAATTACGACAGATATATCTTGAAAACTGAAAACAAAAAAATATTTAAAAGGAGAATTATTTGAATGTCAGAAAGAATAGCAGAAAAATTAAACGACGGTACGATCAAAATCAGCGGAAAGGTGGACTCGAAAAACGCGGCGCAGTTTGAAAAGGAAGTTTTTGAGGCGCTTGGCGAAAGCAAGGACAGCGTAACGGTAGATGCAGCCGACCTTGAGTACATATCTTCTGCGGGTCTGCGTGTTTTTCTTAAAATGAAAAAAGCGATAAACGGCGATATCACCGTAACAAATGTATCCTCCGATGTATTTGATATTTTTGATGTAACGGGCTTTACAAGCTTTATAAACGTATCCAAAAAACTGCGTGAGGTGAACATCGAGGGCTGCGAGGTTATCGGTGTGGGCGCAAACGGCACGGTATACAGGCTTGACGAGGAAACCATAATAAAGGTATTCGCCCCCGGCGTGCCACTGAGTACTGTAAAAGAGGAGCGCGACTTTGCGCAGGCCGCTTTTATTGCGGGTGTGCCGACCGCCATTTCTTATGATGTGGTAAAATGCGGCGACAGTTTCGGCGCCGTTTACGAAATGTTAGACGCAAATACGGTTGCGGCCGTAATAAAGGCACACCCCGAAAGGGCGCAGGAACTGGGCACAAGGCTTGGCAAGCTTTTAAAAGAACTGCACAACACCCAGGGTGACCCCGATGTGCTGACCAATATGCTTGATATTTACAGACAGCGTGCGGCGGGTATGTCCAAATACTACACCACCGAAGAGACCGAAAAGCTAAAGTCTGTTTACGCACCGCTGGCGCAGTCAAACACCATTGTACACGGTGATTTCCACGTCAAAAACGTTATGCTTATGAATGACGAGCTGGTATTTATAGATATGGGCGATGTGGGCTACGGCCACCCGATACTTGACCTTGGCGGCACTTATCTCGGTATGGTAAGAATAGGCAAATTCAGCCCCGACGCGGTCGAACACTATATCGGCATAAATTACGAACTCAGTATGACCGTATGGAATGCGCTGACCGAAGAATATTTCGGCAAAGAGAACGCCGAAACGGGCAGAAAACTTGCCGAGATCTACGGCGAAGCAAAGTACGCGCTTGTACCGTATATCTACACAAAATTCGATGAAGCCACCCGGCAAAAATTTATAGCGGGCGAAAGAAAAACAGGCATTATAAGCCCCGATTTCGACATTTCGCACCTACAGGAATATCTGGATAAGATATACGGCTAAAATGCAAGACCCCGCAGCTGTCACAAACGGCAGCCGCGGGGTCTTGTTTTATTTTCTGTGATCAACGTGCGGCAATTCGTGTGTTCTGCCTTTTAATAGGTCGTCATACAGATGGTTTGTTATGTATAGTAAACGCCCCGTCACATATCCGACATCGGTTTATATACCGTATCGGCAATGTTTTTGCAATGCTCGGATACACTTTTAACATCATTTGTCAAATCGGATAAAATAAATCCCATATCCACGGTGCATTTTCCGTTTTTAAGGCGTTTTTTGTGGCTTTTTATAACATTGCCGCAAATTTTATCGATACGTTTATCCAACTCAACTATTTTTCCTACAGCGTCTTTATCTTTATTAAGAAAGCAATCAAGACTTCTTTTGCAAATTTCGGCTGCATTATTAAGCATATTGCTTATTTCCGCCCTTCCTTTTTCCGAAAACTTTTTCTTTTTTTGATCCAGCTTTTTAAAAGAAGTTTTCATCATTTGCGCGTGGTCGGCAATACGTTCAAAATCTCCGATAAAGCTTTGCAGATCATATATACGGTTGGCTTCCGTACGGGATACATCAAAAGAACTTATCTTTGTCAGATAATATCCCAGACGTTCCTCGTATTGGTCTATCACACTCTCCAATTCATCAACTTTTTGTGCCTTTTCTTCCGAGTAATCATCCATAAGATTTGTGGTTGCATAAAACGCTTCCACGGATAATCCGGCCATTTTGTCAACCGCCTTTGCGCATTGCGAAAGGGCAAAAGCGGGATTTTTCAGAAAACGATCGTCTATCAGCGAAAGCCCCTGCATATATTCCGAAACGGTCTCGTCTTCGTCGTCGGTTTGTTTTACCGATATTTCCGCAAGATGCACAAGTGCATTTGAAAACGGCAGCAGAAATATCGTAGCAAACACATTAAAACACGAGTGTATGGCTGCAATACCCGATGCATTTGCGGGCTGTGTCATAAAAGCAAACGGATGTACCGTGTATGCAAGGTAAAACAGCGCCATAAAAACTATTGTACCTATAAGATTGAAATACAAATGTATAAAAGCCGTTCTCTTTGCATTTGTTTTTGCCCCCGCCGAAGAGATAAGCGCTGTCACGCAGGTTCCGATATTCTGACCCATAATAACGGGCAGCACCGAATTATACGGTATTGCGCCCGTTGAACAAAGTGCCTGCAAAATACCGACCGAGGCCGATGAACTTTGTATTACCGCCGTAAGCACCGCGCCCGCTATCAGGCCG
>CAMNCZ010000324.1 GCA_946534775.1 uncultured Eubacteriaceae bacterium | reverse complement strand
ATTTCCAAAACGGCAGGAATAGAGAAAATATTTCTCCGAAAAATTCTCTACCGTAAAAATAAAAAAGTCCGATCAGCAGATATCCGCAGCCACCCCGGCTGCGGATTTCTGCGCCCAAAATCGGACAATAAGAAAAGCACCTGCAAATGATGTTGCTTCATCCTTGCAAGTGCTATAAACGTAAATTGTTGAAATGTCGATATTTGGCTGCTTTAAACTGTGGTTAATATTATGCCTATTTATTGTATTTGCTTTAGCTGCTCAAACTAAGTCTGCGACGCTTTGAGTTACTGCAAAAATGAATATTGTTTTTTTGCAATTTCATTTTACGATACTGTAAATAACTCTTTTGACATTCCGAAAGGCTGAATTTCAGCCTTTTTTTATTGCTTATTTTCTTCAGAGAAATTTGACAGCAATAACCCCGATAAAAAAATTTAAAAAAATAAAAAAAGTGCTTGACTTAGTAGCAAAAGTATACTATAATATATTCAAGTTAGTAGTAAATCAATACTAAGGAGACGAAAATGAAAAACATATCCGAAAAACAATTTCTTGAACAATATTCATCGGAACATTACGAAAAACCGTCGGTAGCGGTGGATATGGTGCTGTTTACGATAGTTGATGACGCTTTAAAATGTGCGCTGATAAAAAGGGAGGAGCATCCTTTTAAAGATATGTTATCGCTGCCGGGCGTTTTTGTGGGCATAGACGAAAGCCTTGACGATGCGGTAAAGCGCGGTATCGGCACAAAGGCGGGTCTGCACGATATCTACTTTGAACAGCTTTACACCTGGGGTGCAGTCGATCGTGACCCGCGTATGAGGATAATCTCGGTATCCTATCTTGCGCTTGTGCCCATAGAAAAGCTGGACACCACCGCACTGCTCTACTCCTGTGACGAGATAGGCAAAATGCAGCTTGCTTTCGACCACAAAAAAATTATCGAATATGCAAGGGAGCGTGTAAAAAACAAAGCCAACTACACAAACATAGCCTTTGAATTTTTGCCCGAGGAATTTACCCTGCCGCAGCTTCAGCGGGTGTACGAGATACTTTTGGATAAGCCGCTTTATAAAGCCAATTTCAGAAAAAAGATAGAGCCGCTTATCATCGACACCGAAAAAATGACCGGCGGAGCCGCACACCGACCGAGTAAACTATACAAACAAAAATGAGGTATCTATATGGAAATTATCGAACAAAAATATACAAAAAATGCGGAAAACCCGACAAAATGGCGCGGTGAAAACCTTTTGGGCTTTGCGCTTATGCAGGTAAGAGACAAAATAAATAAGGAGATGTAAATATGAACTATATAACAGTTGCAAACGAAACATTAAAAATAATCAAAAAAGGCAGTTACATATACGAGCATAGTGAGGTCGAATTTCCCGATAAAAATTACCGTGATGTGACGGTATACTCCCCCGAAAGGCTTAAAGCTATCTCCCTGCCCTCTTTGCACAAAGACGAAATGTGCGTATTTACGGTAACAAACGCCGACTCCTTTGCGGCCGCAAAAGATTATGAATATCCGCTTGTAATGAATTTTGCAAATGCAAACGTACCCGGCGGCGGCTTTAAGCTGGGTGCAACGGCACAGGAGGAGGCGCTTTGCAGAAACTCCACGCTTTATGCGTCTATCGGCAGCGAATCGGCAAAAGAAATGTATGCTTACAACAACAGACATTTCGACCCTCTCAGCAGTGATTATATGCTTATCTCCCCCACCGTATGGGTCTTTCGCAGCCCCGACACCGCAACTTTGCAAAAGCCATACAAAACCGCCGTTGTTACGGTCGCCGCGCCCAATAAACGCGGGGCGGCAATGTTTGTATCGCAGGATAAGACAGATACGGCAATGACAAACCGAATAAGGTATATGCTTAAAGCGGCAGCGGAAAATAATTTTAAAGACCTTGTTTTGGGTGCCTGGGGCTGCGGTGCTTTCGGCAATGCCCCCGAAAAAGTGGCGGGATATTTCAAAAAAGTACTTGTGGATGAAGAAATGGGAAAATATTTTGATACCGTATGTTTTGCGATATACGGTAAAACCGACGGCAGAAACTACACGGCATTTAAAAAGGAGTTTGAGTGATATGGCAATTAAATACAAACGTTTTGAACCGACACAATATGTAATGAAAATAAAAAAAGGCAAAACGACCGCACAAGGTACGGGGCTTGCGTTTTTCTACAACACAATGACAACGGGTGTGCTGGTAATGCCCGCGACCGCGCTTGATGCACCCTTTGCCTTTGACGACATAATGACAAGTGATTTTCAGACGGTCAATGTGCAGGGCGATATAACCTATATAATCGAGGACCACGAAAAGGCCGCCAAAATGGTGGATTTTTTCTACAAGGACAACCGCAGTTACGAAGCCGTGCTTGCAAATGCAAAGGCAAATATGATAAAACGTGTGACCTTTCTTGCAAAGGCTGCCGCAGCCAAGTTTTTAAGCAAGCTTGATATAAAGGCCGCAGTACGTTCCAACGAGGAACTTGCCGCTTATTTAAAAGAAAGTATGCGCACAAGCGAGGATATCGCCGAATACGGTTTAAGGATAGTTTCCGTCAGCATACTTGCCGTTACCGCTACGCCCGAAACAAAGCGCGCGCTTGAAGCCGCCACCCGCGAGGAGATAATGAAACAGCAGGACGATGCCATCTACAAACGCCGCAACAGCGCGATAGAGCAGGAACGCATAGTAAAAGAAAACGAACTGAACACCGAAATAAAGGTCGCAGTCAAGGAAAAGGAAAAACGTGAAAAGGAAATGGAA
>CAMNCZ010000323.1 GCA_946534775.1 uncultured Eubacteriaceae bacterium | reverse complement strand
TTATAATTATAACACAACAAATACTTTGTTTCAACAAAAAAAGACGGAATTGTCCGTCTTTTTAAAAACCTTATCTCACTGTGCCTTTGCAAGGGCATCGTAAACAGCCTCGTTAAGCTGGTTGTAATTTATCGTTGCGCCCGAGATAGCCTCTACCTGTGCTATATCGCCCGTTTGAACAAGCTGTTTTTCATATTCCGCAACGGATGCTACCGCCGTTTCCGCCTCTTTTGACGATGCCGCATACTCCTCGCCCTTTTCTTCGCCGTTTGACTCAAAGGTCTTGAAATCGCAGTCGGTTATCATATTTTCGCTGACGGTTATCTGAACCGTTGCGTAATCACCCTCTTCATCGGGGCTGCTCTGTCCCGTATAGGTGCCGTCCTTGTAGCCCGACGAACAGCCCGTCAGTAAAACCAGCATTGCCGCAGCAAATAATTTTTTCATATAATTTTCTCCTATATCACTTCATCGATCCTTAAAATTTTCGTTGACTATTTCCTTGGCAAGCCTGCCGTGTTCAAGCACCAGCGTTCTTTGCGCCACTTCCGCCACTTCGGGGTCGTGAGTTACCACGATAAGCGTTGTGCCCTCGCGGTGCAGCTGTCTGAAAATATCTATAACTATATTTTCATTTGCCTCGTCAAGGTTGCCCGTAGGTTCGTCGGCAAGCACTATTTCGGGATAATTGATAAGCGCCCTTGCGATACACACCCTCTGCTGTTCACCGCCCGAAAGCTGGCTTGGCAGATGCTTCGCCCTGTCCGCAAGGCCAACGCGCGCAAGCGCTTCCATAGCCTCTTTTTCATCGGGTATGCTGTGGTAGTACTGCGACACCATAACATTTTCCACCGCGGTAAGGTAGTTTACCAGATGAAACTGCTGGAAGATAAGGCCTATTTTATCACGTCTTATATTTGTCAGGTTTTTGCTGCTTTCCTTTGATATATCGACACCGTCAAGCAGCACCTGTCCAAGCGAGGGCTTATCCATACAGCCGATAATGTTCATCATTGTACTTTTGCCCGAACCCGACGGACCCATTATAGCCACCCATTCGCCCTTGTCAACTTTAAGGCTTACATCGTCAAGCGCTTTCAGATCGCCGTAAATTTTTGAGATATTTTTTATTTCCAAAAGACTCATCTGTTATTCTCCTTTCAATACCAGTGCGGGGTCAACATCCGTGGCGCTTCTTACGGGCAGCAGGCACGCAAGCCCCGTCACAAGCACGGAAACTATGACTGTCGCAGGCAGTATAAGCGGGCGGAAATCGATAGAGCTGTTAAAAACATTCATACTTACGGCCTGAGCGAACGCAAAGCCGAATACCGTGCCCAGCAGGCCGCCCACGCCGCCAAGCAGCAGGCCTTCGCCCATAAATTCCATTATGATGCTGCCGTTTGATGCGCCAAGCGCTTTTCTGAGACCTATCTCCTTGCGCCTTTCCGCAACTACGGCCATCATTGTGGTAGCAACGCATATCATAGTAAGCAGCAGAACTACCGCAGTTACCAAAAACACAAGCGCCTGCAATTTTGTAAGCACCGTTGTTTCGGACTGTGTAACACGCTTTACAAGGCGCGGCGAAACAGACGGTACCGCAGCTTTTATTTTATCGGCATACGCCGTAAGTTCCTCTTTTGATGCGGATATACTGAGTTCCGCCGCATCAAGTCTGCCGCTTACGCCCGTCAGGTTTGCCATATCGGCAAGTGAAATAAAAATATAATCCTCTTCGGTACCGCCCGTTTCCAAAATTCCCGAAACGGTAAACTTCTTCCCGATATCGTCCGTATTTTCTTTATCCGTATTTTCTTTATCCGAAATTTCTTCATCCGTATTTTCTTTATCCGAAATTTCTTTATCCGCATTTTTTTCATCTGCGGAACTCTCATCTGAATCCTTATCCGAAGTTTCGCCGTAAAGCACGCTTATCTCGCTGCCCGCTTTTACGCCAAGCGTTGCCGCAAGATTTTTGCCCACCAGCACATCACTGTCCGCCTCGGGCCAATTACCCGTTATATACCAATACGGGCTTGCGGCCTTTGCACCCGTCATATCCGTTGCTGCCGCGATAACGGGCTGTTCGTTTATGGTCACGGACTCATACCTGTAAGGTGCCGCGCCCACAAGCGATTGAGCATCTATGGTATTTATTGCGGCATTTACCGTATCTTCATTGAAATTTTCCTTATCGGCAGGCAAAAGCAGCATATTGGCGCCGTAATTACGAAACTGTGCGCCCATCTGCCGCGGTACATCGTAATATATGGTCACAAGCCCCGAAAGTATGGTAGCACCTACCGCTATGGCAAGCAGGGCCACAAGCATACGCGAATGTCTGCGGATAAGCGAGGCCGTTATCATTCTTAAAAACATTTTTTGTTTTTTCAATCAACACATCTCCTTATCTTCCGTGCAGAACTTCCGCAGGTCTTAATCTGAGCAGCATCCTTATGGCGGGTATGCTGCCTGCAAGCGTTACAAATATCACCAAACCCGCAACTATGGGTATAACTACGGGCTTCATTTCAACCGACGAGCCGAAAACCGTATGACCTATTACCTGTGCAAAGCCAAAGCCCGCAAAATAGCCCACAAGCCCGCCTGCGACCGCCGTTATTATAATTTCGGTAAGCACCAGCGCCGAAATTGCGCCGTCGTGCGCACCTATAGCCTTAATAAGGCCTATCTCGCTGCTGCGTTCCATTACCGAGGCAGTTACCAGGTTTGAAATGCCAAGTGCCGAACCGAGCAGACTTAAAATTGTAATAAGTATCATCAAAAGCTGAGTTTTTTCAAG
>CAMNCZ010000322.1 GCA_946534775.1 uncultured Eubacteriaceae bacterium | reverse complement strand
TATCCGTGGTCTTTTATTACCTGCGTTATGCTGTCAAAATCTATTGGTTTGCTGTAGTAGTAACCCTGCGCGTTTACGCAGCCCATATTTATAAGGGTGCGGCCTTCGGTCGCGGTCTCTACGCCCTCTGCGATAACCTCCATATCAAGGCGTTCGGCTATTTGTATTATCGTTTCCACCAGCACGCCCGACTTGCTGTCGTGTTCAAGCGCGCTTACAAAGCTTTTGTCTATCTTTATAACATCTGCGTTGATATTGTGTATAAGCGAAAGCGACGAATAGCCCGTGCCGAAATCGTCAATGGCGATTTGCAGGCCGCTGTGCTTTAACTTTGCAAGGAAATTTATCAGCCTGTCTATCTCGTCTTCTTGTGCGGTCTCGGTTATCTCAATTTCAAGTTTGTCGGTCGAAATATTGTTTTTTTGTATTATGTTCAGAATTTTTTGCTCAATATCGGGAACAAACAGGTTTTTACGCGATATATTAAACGAAACTCTCGGCGGTTCAAGCCCCATATCAAGCCATTTTCTTATTGCTATACAAGTTTCGTTAAGTATCGTCATATCCAGTTCGTGTATAAGGCCCTGACGGTCAAGTATCGGTATAAATTGGTCGGGATAGATAAATTTGCCTTTATGTTTCCAACGGCAAAGCGCCTCCATACCTATCAATTCGCCCGTAAGCATATTGACCTTTGGCTGGAAAAACGGTGTAAATTCGTGGTTTTCGGCCGCGGGGCGAAACATTGCCGTTATCTCGCGCGAACGCTGCATCATTGCGGCAAGGGCATCGTCATAGTAAACAACGGGCTTTTTAAGCTGCTGCCTGCCAATCGAACAGGCAACGGAAGCCTGCTCTATACGCGGGTGTATCGGCATACCGTCATTATGTATTTTTGTAATACCCATCCAAGCGGAAATGATGAATTCCTTTCCGGGTGCAGTGTTGAGGTTTGATATTTTAACATTTTGCAATGCTCGAATTACAGTATCGATTTTTTCTGTCTTTATCAGCATTACATAATTGTCGCCGCCCATACGCGCCACACATTCCTCGCTGTCACCCAGTTCGATCAGCTTGTGTGCAAGCTGTACCATTGCCTCGTCACCCGTGCGCACACCCACGGTCTGATTTATATATTTGAAATTTCGCGTATTAAGGAAAATTACCGAATATTCCTCGGGCGAGACCGTCTTTGTTATCTTGTCGTAAAATTTGCGCAGAAACGCAATATTAGGGATAGATGTCTGTATATCGTAGTTTTCGGCGTAATTCAACATTATGCGTGTGTTTTGCCTGCTGACCATAATATATATCTGGTCTGCCAAAAACTGATAAATATCAAGATTTAAGTCCTCTTTTTTTATACCTTCGGGAAACTCGATATATGCGTGAACATACTCCAACTCGTCGTAATAATATGTATACTTCAGCATAAGGTCTGTTTTTATGCCTTCATCGTAAAGTATTATCTTATCTTCTTCAAGCTTGTCCGCAATTATAAGCTTGTGCGTGCGCGGGTCGGTGTATCGTTCGTAGCCAAGGTCGATATCATAGTACATTTTGCAGACATTCACACTTTGACATATCTCCGTAAAGTCGGCAGGCATAATAAAACGCTGCGCCGCTGTTTTCGATAGTTTGCGCAAAGCTTCGTTTATTTTTTTGTTATCCATAATGTCCACATCCTTTATATCATATCAAGCCCTTTAAATGAGGGGATTATTTCTTCGATTTGTATTTTGCGCCCAAGCTGCTGCGAAAGATAGGCGCCGTTTGTAAGCAAAAGCGCACCCACACCCTCGCTGCCCGGCACAATAAGCGGTGTATCGTCTATTATTGCATCTGCGAAATTTTTTAACATACCCGTGTACAGTTCCCTTGCGGGGGTGGGGTCAAAATCCGTTGTTTCAAAAGTTTCTTCAAGAAGGTCGCGTGCGTGTACGTCGGCCGTTTTTCGGTATTCGTCCGTGTCCGAAGAAAATGTCGTTATTTTAAGGTTTTCGCCGTTTAACTCCGCCGCCTTTTTGCTGCCCGATATTATCAGCCTGTCCTCGTAAATGCCCTCCGCGGTGGATATTATAAAACTGCCCGTGCGGCCGTCGCTGTAGTCCATCAATATCGAGGCCTCGTCTTCCACATCAAAATCATTGTATTTTCCGAATTTTACCAGCGCATAAAGTTCTTTTGGCAGGCCGAAAAACCACTGCCACATATCAAGAGGATGCTGACCCTGGTTTATAAGGGCGCCGCCGCCTTCGCCCGCTATTGTACTGCGCCACGGGCTGCTTTTGTGATAGGCGTTTGTGCGAAAATACCGTGTCGAAACGTAGGACATACGGTGGATGGTGCCAAACTCGCCGTTTTCTATCATATTTTTAAGATATATGTACTCGGGGCGCAGGCGCTGATGAAACATAAGCGCATATTTTACCCCTGCTTTTTCTGCGGCCTGCGCCATTTCAAGCGCATCACAGGCAAGTATGCCCGCGGGTTTTTCGCAAAAAACGTGCTTGCCAAGCGCAAACGCTTTATACGCAAGTGCGGGGTGCGTTTTGTGCGGTGTCGCTATCATCAGCGCATCAAATTTGTCCGCGTTTGCAAACAGTTCGTCCTCACTGCGGCAAATAAGCACATCTTTAAAGCCCTTGCCCCATACAAGCGCTTCCTCGCTGCGGCACACCAATGCAGTCAGCCGCAACCTGCCCGCACTGCCGCTGTATATCATATCGGCATACTGTCTGCCCATATTTCCGGTACCGATTATTGCAATTTTAACCATATTTATCACCGTTGATTCATTCGT
>CAMNCZ010000321.1 GCA_946534775.1 uncultured Eubacteriaceae bacterium | reverse complement strand
TAATAAAAGAGATACTCGGTATAAATGTTTTTCAGTTCAAGCAGATAGCTATGATAGCGCAGGGCGAATTTAAAAAGCTGATAACTGCGCCCACAAGCGAGAGGGAGCCGATACTGCGTATGCTTTTCGGCACCGAAGCATACGATAATATGGGCAAGAAACTTAACCAAAAAACAGGTGCGCTGAAAACACAATACGAAGATGCGGAGAACGAGGCAAACCGATATTACAATGACTGCGACTGCGGTATGGAAAACCTGAGCCTTGCACAGAAGGCGGAGAGACTCGATGAGTTTATCAGAGAAAAAGATGCCGAACTTAAAAGCAAAAAAGAAGCGTGCGAAGAGCAGAAAAAAATAAGCGAGAATAAAAGGGATATATACAATGAAGTACACGCCGTAAACGTATTGTATGCCGAATTGGATAAGCTTGAAAATGCGAAAAAAGCCCTTGAAGAGCGAAAGCCCGAAATAGAGGCGCTGGAAGCACGGTTATTAAAGTATGACAAAGCGGTATCGAAAATAAAAGATGTATACGCAGGCCTTAAAAACGAAAAAGATGCTTTTAGTGCGGCGAACAAGGCGATAAAAGAACTTGGCGGCCAACAAACACAAAATGAGGAAAAGCGTAAAAAGCTGAAAGACGATATCGACAAGATCCCGTCTATGGAAGCGGAGGAGAAGTCGAAAAGGACGGCGGCGGGCATAATAGAAAACGATCTGCCCAAATACAAACAGCGCGAAGACCTGGCGAAACAAATGCAAGAGGCGCACAAAGCTGCGGAGGCTGCGGGAAAAACGGCGGAAAAGCTTGCAGAGGAAAAAACGGCCTTAAAAGCACAAATACGCGAAAAACAGCAGCTTACGGAAGAACTTAAAGATATACCGACACTTTTGGGCGAAAAAAGCAGGGAGCTGAGTGAGTGCAAAACCTTGAAGGAAAGCGCAAAAAAACTTGCAGATGATGCGAAAGAATACGACAAACTTTCGGAAGAAGCAAGAGTGCTGCGCGATGCTGCGGCAGGTAAACTGGAGGAGTACGGTAAAGCAAAAGATGAGTACGATTATTACGAAAAACGATTTGATGCGGCAAGACTGGGTATTCTTGCGGCGGAATTGAAAGACGGTGTACCTTGTCCGCTTTGCGGTTCGACACATCATCCGAGACCTGCCGAACTTTCTTTGAAGGATGAAAATTTAAGCGAAAACGAACTGAAACGTCTAAAAAAGCTTATGGAGGGTGCCGAAGCGGCAAAAACCAAGGCTGCGACGGAGTTTGAACGTAAAAGCAGCGAAGCGGATACCAAAAAGAAAGCGCTTGAACGGGATCTCGGTGAAATGGGGCTTGTTTTTGATGAAAACTACCTTGCAAACGCCAACGATAAAAAGAGTGAATGTGATAACAATTACAAACGGGCAGAAGACGAATGTGAGAGCCTTGAAAAACAAAACAAAAGGCTTGATCGGGCAAGGGAAGAACTGAAAAAGCTTTCGGAAAAAGAGCAGCCTTTGGACGAGAAAATAAAAAAGGCCGAGGAAGAAAAGACCGAAAAAAACAATGCTTATATAAAAGCACAGAGCGAATATCAAGCGCTGGAGGGGCTGAAATTCAATTCGTGCGCAGACGCCGAAAAGGAAATGAAAACGCTTAACAAGCAGGCCGATGAGGTATCCAAGCGGATAGACGATATAAGAAAAAGTGAAAAGAGCCTTTCCGATGAGGCAAGCAGAATAAGCGGTCGGCTGGAGGAGCAGAAGAAGGCTGCACAACGGGCAGAAGAGAATATCGAAATATATTCACTGCGGTTTAAAGAGGGACTTTCGGACTGCGGCATAGCCGATGAAGCGGAGTATCTTGAAATTATCGGCATTGATGTCGAAAAAGAAAAGGCGAAACGTGAAGAATATAACAAAAAAACTGCGGAAAATATCGGCGGTATAAAAAATGTGACCGAGCAGATAAACGGCAGACAGCGCAAAGACGAGACAAAAGCGAAGGCCGATCATGAGGCGGCACAGAAAATGTATGAAGATTTAAGCGGAGATGCGGAAAAACTTGACAGGATACTTGAAAATCACCGCAACTACCGTCAAAAAGCGGCAAGTGCTGCGGAAAAGTACGGCAAGTATTACGCAAAATACCTTGTATATTCTAAATTAAATGATATTATATCTGCAAAAATAAAAGGAAAAAATAAGCTTTCTTTTGAAAGTTATATGCAAAGGGCAAGTTTTGAAAAGGTACTTGATGCGGCAAATCGTCGGCTTGAAAGTATGAGCGGCAAAAGGCTTGTGCTGAAACTGCACGATATTGATATTAAAGGGGAAGGTACAAAAAACAGTCTTGACCTTGATGTTACGGATAACTACACGGGCAAATCAAGGCCTGCATCAACGCTGTCGGGCGGTGAAAGCTTTATCACATCGCTAAGTCTTGCGCTTGGCCTGTCCGATATGGTGACGGGCGAAAACGGCGGCGTAAATATCGATGCGCTTTTTATTGACGAGGGCTTTGGCAATCTGGATTCAACCACGATACAAAGGGCGATAGATGCTGTATTTTCGCTGCAAAAAGAAAATAAGCTGGTGGGCGTCATAAGTCACCGTGAGGAACTGATAACGGCCATAGAGACCTGCATAGAAGTGTGGAAAGACGCAGACGGAAGTCATCTTGTGCAAAAGTAATTATAACATATCAAAAAAGAGGGTGCTGCATAACGCGGCACCCTCACATTTAAAATTTGCGCGAATAATACAAAGAAACCAAAAAGACCTTGCCGAGAGTAGCCCGGTAAGGTCTTTTAAAGTGG
>CAMNCZ010000320.1 GCA_946534775.1 uncultured Eubacteriaceae bacterium | reverse complement strand
CCCCTGCTTGTTAAGCTGTATAAGAGTGTTTATTACCTGTCTGCGGCCTATAGGATCAAGCATTGCCGTCGGTTCATCAAGCACGATACAGTCGGGTTTCATCGCAAGCACGCCCGCGATGGCGATACGTTGTTTTTGCCCTCCCGAAAGCATCATAGGCGAAGAATTCCTGTACTTTGACATATCCACGCTTAAAAGCGCATCCTCCACACGCACCTTTATCTCCTCCGACGGAACACCGAGGTTTTCGGGGCCGAAAGCCACTTCTTCCTCAATTATCGTCGCGATTATCTGATTATCGGGGTTTTGAAACACCATACCTGCGCTTTGTCTTATATTCCAGATATTTTTTTCATCGCTTGTGTCAAGCCCGTTTACCTCTATTTTACCGTCGGTCGGCAAAAGCAGCGCATTTATATGCTTTGCAAAAGTAGACTTGCCCGATCCGTTATGGCCAAGTACCGCTATAAACTGTCCCTTGGGTATAACGATATCCAAATCGTCAATAGCCCTGTTTGTCACTATTTCCGATTGTTCGTTGTATGTTTTATAATCATATATAAGATGTTCGCTCTTAACGAAATCCATTTGTTACACCACCAAAATAATAAAAGTCCATAGTAGATTTTATCATATAATGCGGTATTTTTCAAGATATAATCAAAAAAAACTGTAGTTTTCAGCAAACATCTTGACTTTTTTTCTCATCAATGGTATGCTTTGTAATATAACAGTAATATTACAGACTGGAGGAATATATATGGAAAAGCTTTCTATAAAAAACGAATTGCTCTCTAACCCCTATCCCGGCAGAGGCATAATCATCGGTCGAAGCAAAGACGGCAAAAAGGCCGTTACCGCCTACTTTATTATGGGCAGAAGCGAAAACAGCCGCAACCGTGTGTTTGTCGAAGACGGCGAAGGTATCAGAACACAGGCTTTCGACCCCGCAAAACTTGAGGACCCAAGCCTTATCATCTATGCACCCGTGCGTGTACTGGGCAACAAGACCATAGTAACAAACGGCGACCAGACCGACACGATATATGACGGTATGGACAAGCAGCAGACTTTTGAACAGTCGTTAAGAATACGCGAATTTGAGCCCGATCCGCCTAATTTCACACCCAGGATCTCGGGTATAATGCACGTTGAAAACGGTCAGTACAGCTACGCTATGTCGATACTTAAAAGCGCAAACGGCGACCCCGCCGCCTGCAACCGCTACACTTTCGCTTACAGCAACGCTATCGCAGGCGAAGGCCGTTTTATACACACTTATGCAAGAAACGAAAATCCTCTCCCAAGTTTTGAAGGCGAACCCAAGTGGGTGGATATCCCCGATATGGATATCGATGCATTTACAAACGAGATATGGACAAGCCTTAACGAGGATAACAAAGTTTCTCTGTTTGTAAGATATATCGACATTGAAACAGGCAAGTACGAATCAAGAATTGTAAACAAAAACAAATAAGCTTACGAGGTAAAAATATGAACGAACTTGAATTAAAATACGGCTGTAACCCCAATCAGAAACCGTCGAGGATATTTATGGCAGACGGAAGCGAACTGCCAATCAAAGTGCTTATGGGCAAGCCCGGATATATCAATTTTCTGGATGCTTTCAACGGCTGGCAGCTTGTTAAGGAGTTAAAAGAGGCTACGGGGCTTCCCGCTGCAACAAGCTTCAAGCACGTTTCGCCCGCAGGTGCCGCCGTAGGTCTTCCGCTTGACGAAACTTTAAGAAAAATTTACTGGGTAGACGACGAAGAACTTTCACCCCTTGCCTGCGCTTATGCACGCGCAAGAGGCGCCGACAGAATGTCAAGTTTCGGCGATTTTATCGCCCTTTCCGATGTCTGCGATAAGGATACCGCAAAACTTATCAGAAGAGAAGTTTCCGATGGTGTCATTGCCCCCGGTTTCACCGAAGAAGCACTTGAACTGCTTGCTCAGAAGAAAAAAGGCAATTACAACGTAATACAGATAGACGAAAGCTATGTACCCGCAGAACTTGAAAGAAAGCAGGTTTACGGCATCACTTTTGAGCAGGGCCGTCAAAACCTTAAAATCGATGATGCATTACTCTCAAATATCGTTACCGAAAACAAGGATATGCCCAAAGAAGCTGTTATCGACCTTAAAATAGCGCTTATCACACTTAAATACACTCAGTCAAACTCCGTATGCTTTGCAAAGGGCGGTCAGGCTATAGGTATAGGCGCAGGCCAGCAGTCACGAGTACATTGTACACGTCTTGCGGGTTCAAAGGCTGACAACTGGTTTTTACGTCAATGCCCCAAGGTATTGGATCTTCCTTTTAAAGATGATATCAAACGCCCCGACCGTGACAATGCCATAGACGTTTATATCGGCGAAGAATACGAAGATCTGCTTGCAGAGGGCGCATGGCAGAGGGTATTTACCGAAAAACCCGAGGTTTTCACACGAGAGGAAAAACGCGCATGGCTTAACAAAATGACCGATGTTGCACTCGGTTCCGATGCTTTCTTCCCGTTCAGCGACAATATCGACCGCGCAAAGAAAAGCGGCGTTAAGTATATTGCTCAGCCGGGCGGTTCCGTAAGAGACGATCTTGTTATAGAAAGCTGCAACAAATACGGTATGTCAATGGCATTTACAGGCATAAGACTTTTCCACCACTAAAAAAATGGCACTCGTAAGAGTGTCATTTTTTTAGTGTCACAACTTTTGGCAAGCCAAAAGCCAATTGCTGCGCAATTGTCCGCATTTATCTTTGCGGTTGATTGTCACAACTTTTGGCAAGCCAAAAGCCAATTGCTGCGC
>CAMNCZ010000319.1 GCA_946534775.1 uncultured Eubacteriaceae bacterium | reverse complement strand
AGCCCGTGATAAAAATAAGCCCTGCTCCCCTGGCTTTGCCCTGGGAAAGCTCACCGTTCACCGCAAACTCACGTCCATGATCCTTGGGAAGCACTTTTCTGAATATTTTTATTGTGAAAAACACAAACAAAAAGCTTACGAGAAACACGATACACAAAGCAAGCCCTCTTACAGGCTTTCCGTTGATCATAAGATTTTTCCCCAGCTTTTCGATCAGGTCGTAGAGCATTGGTACCCATCCTTTTTTGAAATTATATCAAGATCACTCTTTACATTACGCACGCAATTTAAACACGCACAGCTATTATACCATATTTATGCGGAAAATGCAAATATTATAGCAGATAAATTTGCACAAAAAACGCCTGTGCAAAAAGGATATTTTTAATAGTGGCGTATAAAAGGCGCAAAACGGCTCAAAAACTGCCCAATTACGCCCCGGCAGACGCATAATATTTCCGGCAAAAGGGCAGGAAAAAGGGGAGCAAAAAAAGTACACGGACAAAACAAAGGGAGACTTTTTTTGAAAAGTCCCCCGATGGTTATTACTGCATATCTTTATTTCTGTTTTTCAGAAGTTTCTTTGTTTTGCGGTCATGTTTCCACATTACCAGTTTTTCGCAAAGGTCAACGATCTTTTTCATAAAGGGTTTGAACACATAGAAAAACTCCCCCGCATAGGTCACGACCTCGCCGTTAAAGCCTTTTTTGAACTTATAAACGCCGTAGTTAGGGTGCTCGGGGTCCTTATAGAAGGGGATCCCCTGGAAGTCATAGATATAATTTTTACCCTCTATCGCCCAGTTTATCATAGTCCACTGCATAAGGTAGTTGGGGTAAAGGTTTCTGTGGTGGTTTGCAGATGCCCCATATACGTAGCAGGTCTTGCCTGCATACTGAGTAGTGACCGCTCCGGAAAGGGGGATCTTTTTGCCGTCCTCGTCCACATAGCACATAAACAGCCGGCAATGCTTTTCGCCCAGGCCGTTTATCATTTTCACAAAATACTCCTTTGAGCGTATCGAGAAACCGTCGCGTATGCCCGTTGCCTGCATCAGCGGATAGAAATCATCAAGCGCCTCAACACCGCACGCCTTGCATACAACGCCCTTCCTGCCGGCTTTTCTTATCCTGTTTCTCCAGTCAGGCTGGAAAGACATCATCACCTCGTCAGCAGTCTTGCCCTCAATGTTTCGCAGCATATAGTTGTTGCGCGCCTGTATAGTAGTAAGCTCAGGCGCATCATAGGTGTGCTTGAAACCCATACCTATTATCATTTCCGAAATATCCCTGTCCTTTTCCTCAAAGCAGGGGTCCCACATGAATTGGTAGCACTTGTACTTCTTTGCAAGTACCTTTATGCCCTCGAATAAGTCCTGCATAGTTTCCTTGTCGCGCCAGTCGCAAACAGGGCCGTGCGGCGCGTAAAGAAACGTGCAGCCAAATATCGGTATCTTTTTTATGATAACAAGACAGGTGCCCTTTATCCTGCCGTCGCCGTCCCTTGAGATTACCGCGTCCCAGCCCCAGTTGTCCTTTACCTTGGGCCACAGTATCGACTGCATAAAGTTGCCGTATCTGCTCGTGCTTGCGAACTGCTCAAACTCCTTGAGCATCTGCTTGTCGTCCTTCTTTATTAACTCCATAACTCTGCCTTCCCACCATTTCATTTACTCAATTAAAGATATTATACACTGATTCCCCCAACATTGCAATACATTTTCGGAATTTTAACACTTCGTATCAACTTTTTTAGAATATGTGTTCTTTAAATGCTTGATTTATTCAATGTGATGTGATATAATGTGTTTAATTATTGATAATTGTTATCGCTTATCAGCTATCAAAAACGGGGAGCATCAAAATGAACGAATATGAAATTAAAAGCAGCGATATAGAAACAGACAGCGCTGCCGATATAAACGAGCATACCGTGCAAAAGCCTGCCGAAGAAGCAGCCGCCCCGCACGTGCCTGACCACAATCACCAAAGATCGTTTATGCAGCGCAATAAATACAGGATAAGACAGATCTGCGGCATAGTCGTGCTTGCAGGCATCATCACCGCATCAGCGCTCGTGCTTACCAAGTGCGGCTCTAATATAGACGAAGCAAGCAGCGCGGTCGATGCAAACGCGCCGTTTACCGATGATTCAAGCAGCGAAAGCGACTCGCAGAGCGAAACCACAACTTCCTCGCAAACGACCACCCAAAGCAGCACCACGACCACCACGCAGACGACTACCGAAACAACTACCGAATCTGCCACCGAAACAACTACGCAGGAAACTACCACCACCGCTATGCCAACTACAACGACATCTAAACTGACAACGCACAATCCCAAGCCTACCACTACCTCCAAGCAGACCGTAAAGCCTGCACCGCGTCCCACGGGCGATGCGAAGATCGAGGTCAAAAACGGCATAACCTACGTCAACGGCATACTTATCGCCAATAAGACCTACCCCGTTCCCGCAAGCTATAATCCCGGACTTGATCCGCAGGCGCAGGCAGCGTTCAATAAAATGCAGCAGGCAGCCGCAGCACAAGGCATCTACCTGTGGATATGCTCGGGCTTCCGCAGCTACAGCTACCAGAGCCAGCTTTATAACAACTACGTCGCTGTGGACGGCAAAGCAGCCGCCGACAGATATTCCGCAAGACCGGGCTACAGCGAGCATCAGACGGGACTTGCAATGGATATCAACTACGCAAGCAGCTACTTTGACAACACTCCCGAACCCAAGTGGCTCGCCGCACATTCCAGCGATTACGGGTTTATCATCAGATACAAAGCGGGCAAGAAAAGCT
>CAMNCZ010000318.1 GCA_946534775.1 uncultured Eubacteriaceae bacterium | reverse complement strand
CGATTTTAAAACACGTTTTGCGGGTTCTTACTTCGGCATAGTATGGGCCTTTGTTCAGCCCATCTGCACTATACTTGTATTTTGGTTTGTGTTTCAGATAGGTTTCCGCAACCCCAACGTCGGCGATATACCTTATGTTCTGTGGTTTATGGCTGGTCTTATACCGTGGTTTTTCTTTTCGGAGTCCTGGAACGGCGCAACAAACGCTTTTATTGAATACTCTTACCTTGTAAAAAAAGTTGTATTTAAGATAAATATACTGCCGATGATAAAAATCATATCGTCATTGTTTGTGCATTTGTTTTTTACCGTGTTTATGATGATATGCTTTTTGCTTTACGGCAGAACACCGCAAATAAGCTGGATACAGGTGTTTTACTATATGTTTTGTATGATAGCGCTTGTCGGCGTTTTAAGCTTTATAACCGCGCCGCTTGTCATTTTCTTCCGCGATATATCTCAGATAATGAATATCGTTTTGCAGTTTGGTATGTGGCTTACACCGATAATGTGGTCGGTTGACAACCTTCCCGCAGGTATGGGCGGCCTTATAAACGTTTTCAAACTCAATCCTATGTTTTATATCGTACAGGGCTACAGAAACTCGATGATATACGGTATGCCGTTTTGGCAAAACTCACTTCAGACCGTATATTTCTGGTCGCTTATACTGGTGCTTGCGGTAATAGGCGGTCATATATACACCAAGTTAAAGCCGCATTTTTCGGACATTTTATAAAAGGAGCTTTTATGCTATGCAGGAATACGCATTAAGGGTAAAAGACGTAAGCAAGGTCTACAAGCTGTACAATAAGCCTTCCGACCGCCTTAAAGAGAGTCTTTCACCCTTTAAAAAACTTTACCACAAAGAATACTACGCACTGAAAAATTTAAGTTTCGATGTAAAAAAAGGCGAATGTGTCGGCTTATTGGGCGTAAACGGTGCGGGCAAGTCTACCGTGCTTAAAATAATCACGGGCGTGCTTAACCCCACAAGCGGTTCGGTCGAGGTAAACGGCAAGATATCCGCCCTGCTTGAGCTTGGCGCGGGCTTTAATCCCGAATATACGGGGCTTGAAAATATCTATCTTAACGGCACTCTTCTTGGCTTTACGCGCGAGGAGATAGATGCGCGTATTGACGAGATACTCAGCTTTGCCGATATAGGCGATTTTATACATCAGCCCGTCAAAACATACAGCAGCGGTATGTTCGTAAGGCTTGCATTTGCCGTTGCCATAAATATCGATCCCGAGATACTTATAGTTGACGAAGCCCTCTCGGTAGGCGATGTGTTTTTTCAGGCAAAATGCTATAAAAAATTTGACGATTTCAAAAAAAGCGGCAAAACGATATTGCTTGTAACGCACAGCCTTTCTTCCGTCAGCAAATACTGCGACCGCGTAGTTGTGCTTGATGCGGGGCAAAAGCTTGACGAAGGCGAGCCTTCCGAAATGATAGATCTGTACAAAAAGCTGCTTGTCACCGACCGCGGCGCTGCCGAACCCATAGAAGAGAATATTGAAAGCGATGGTATCCCCGCCCCGGGCGAGGAATGGAAAACGAAGCTTTCACTTAATCCAAATATTGACAGTTACGGCAACGGCGAGGCCGAGATAATAGACTTTGCCATACTTGACGAAAAGGGCCGATTGGGCAGCCACGTCACCAAGGGCGAATATTTTACCGTTAAGATGAAAATAAAATTCAATGCCGATATTAACGACCCTATCTTTGCCTTTACCATCGTAAACCTGCAAGGCACCGACATAACGGGCACAAACACGATGTTTGAGGGCTGCGAAACGGGTCTTGTAAAAAAAGGCGAGATACGCACCGCCACTTTCCGTCAAAAGATAGATATTCAGGGCGGGGAGTACCTTATAAGTTTTGGCTGCACGGGCTTTCGTGACGGAGAATTTACGGTGTACCACCGTCTTTACCGCGCCGTTGATATAAGCATCGTTTCAGACAAAAATACTGTCGGTTTCTATGATATGAACTCCGAAGTCACTGTAAAATAGCAAAAGGCCGATATACGCAAATCACGCGAATATCGGCTTTTTTTAATGTGCTCTCGGTAAAAATATCAAAAATATCGCAAGCAGAAGCGCAAGAATATATATCATATAGTTTATTTTGTGTCCGCGACCCGTGAAAATGTGTATCATAACGTAAGTAATTATACCAAAGGCAATGCCTGTCAGCAAACTGCCCGTAAGCGGCATCAAAATTATGGTAAAAACGGCGGGAACAGCCTCTTTCGGCTTATCAAAATCCACATCGTTTATAACATTCATCATCAGCACGCCCGAAATTATCAACGTAGTTGCCGTTGCCGCCGAGGGCACAAACGCAGCAAGCGGCGCCGATACCGATGTTATTATAAACATTATACCCGTAAGCACTGCGGTAAGGCCCGTTCTTGCGCCCTCTATTATGCCCGCGGTACTTTCTATATATGTTGAAACATTTGTTGTGCCAAGCAATGCGCCAACCGATGTCGTTACGGCATCAACCTCCAGTATCCGCGGTGTGCGCTGTATTATCCTTGTATTTTCCTTTCTTAAAATATGCCTTGCCGCAAGCAGCATCGACATAGTTTCAAAAATATCCATAACGCATATTGCAAAAATAATTATCAGCACCGTAGAAAGCGAAAACAGTTTCTCCGATGTTGTTTCTCCGCTGATCAGTCCGCGAAAATCGGGTCTGAACAGCACCGAACCAAGCGGTATATCAAAAAAATTGACTCTGTGGCCGAAATGCAGCAGGCCAAGCGGCACCGCAAACACGATACACACTATTTTGCCGAT
>CAMNCZ010000317.1 GCA_946534775.1 uncultured Eubacteriaceae bacterium | reverse complement strand
AAAGCCAATAAGGAACTTGCGGCGCTCGGGATAGAGAAAAGATGATCAAAAAATAAAATTTACAATTATATTTCGTTTTTGTAATAAATATTGAAAATTCCGCTGTTTTGTGTTATAACCAATAAATAACGTAACCGTCTCTTAGGTGACGGGTACATTATTGAACGAGGGTGTCGCATTAAGCTCCGCCCTCTGGCAAAAAACAGGGAGTTTGCTTATGAAAATACAAAAATTGTTAAGTTATGTGCGCTGCGCTGTAGATGATTACAATATGATACAAGACGGCGACAGGATCGCTATCGGCGTTTCGGGCGGCAAGGACAGTCTTGCAATGATAGCCGCTCTTAAAAGCCTGCAAAGGTTTTATCCCGCAAAGTTTGAGCTGGAGGCTATTTCGGTCTCGCTTGGGTTTGAGGGAATGGATTTTTCGCCCATAAAAAAATTCTGCGATGAATGGGAAGTCAATTATACGCTTGTTGAGACCGATATAGGTCAGATAGTTTTTGGCGAGAGGAAAGAGAAAAATCCGTGTTCGCTTTGTGCCAAAATGCGAAAAGGCGCTTTGAACGATATGGTCGAAAAACTCGGCTGCAACAAAATAGCGCTTGGACATAACCGCGACGATATAGTGGAAACTTTTTTGATGGCACTGTTTTACGAGGGCAGAGTGGGCTGTTTTGCGCCCGTGACCTATCTGGACCGCAAAAAGATAACAAGCATACGTCCGCTTGCGTATGTGCCCGAGGTCGATATTATCGGCTTTGCAAACAAGTATTCGCTGCCGGTTGTCAAAAACAAATGCCCCGCAGACGGCAACACCAAGCGCGAAGAAGTGAAAAATATGGTAAAGGAATACAGAAAAAAATTCGACCATTTCGACAGCAAAATTTTCGGGGCAATACAAAGGGCCGATATAAACGGCTGGGGGAAGAGTGATATATAATGGAATTTGCATACCATTCCGAACAGGAAAAAAAGATAATACTTGAACTGCGTGAGTTTAAAAAGGATATGCCCGCTTTTATGGAAGATTTTTTCGTGTTTCTCAATAATGATGTTTCGGCCAAAACAAGGCTTGGCTATGCACGCGATATAAAAATTTTCTTTAATTATCTTGTGCAGGAGGAAAGGGATTTCCCCGTTGAGATAACGAAATTCACTATGGACGACCTGCGCCGTGTGGACTCTAAAATTTTAAACCGTTATGCCGAGTATCTTTCATTTTATTTAAGGGATATCGAGACCAAAAACGAACAGAGTAAAACGGTCGAGACCTTTAACCACGACAGGGGTATAAGCCGCAAATTGTCTGCGATACGCAAACTTTTTAAATATTATTACCAACAGGGGGAGTTGGAGTCGAACCCGACAGAACTTGTCAACAACCCAAAGATCCACGAAAAAAGCATAATCCGTCTGGAACCCGACGAGGTGGCAAAACTGCTTGATGCGGTGGACAGCGGCGAGGGGCTGACCGAAAGGCAGGCGAAGTATCACGAGTTTACAAAGCTTAGGGATGCCGCTATCATAACCACGCTGCTCGGCACGGGTATGCGTGTAAGCGAGTGTGTCGGCATAGATATGCAGCATATAGATTTTGAGAACAATGCCTTTGTTATAATGCGAAAAGGCGGCAAAGAACAGATAATCTATTTCGGCGACGAGGTGGAAGAGGCGCTGGGAAATTATCTTGATGTGCGTGAGGATATGGAGGCGCTTCCCGGCAGTGAAAATGCGCTGTTTTTATCTATTCAGAAAAAAAGGATAGGCGTGCGTGCGGTCGAAAAACTGGTCAAAAAATATTCTTCGCTTGTGACAAGCGTCAAAAAAATAACCCCGCATAAACTGCGCTCTACCTACGGCACAAACCTTTATCAGGCAACGACCGATATATACCTGGTTGCGGACGTACTGGGACATACCGATGTAAATACCACAAAAAAACATTACGCCGATATGGCCGATGCAAACCGCAGAAGGGCCGCAAGGGCGGTAAAATTAAGGAAAGATTGATGTATGTAAGACGGAACGGAGGATAAGCACTCCGTCCCGTTTTTTTAACTTTCGGGTGCTGCGGCCGCCATCTGCGGTTCGGTTGAATGTTCGTAATCGTCTTTTATTTCGTTTGCCTTGTTTTTGACCGTGTTTTTGGCGTGCTCGGCATCGTCTTTCATATCTTCTCCCATATCTTTTACCGCATCTTTGGCATCATCCGCCATATCCATCATACCATCGCCCATATCGTCTATAAGGCCGCCGTTATCGTTTTCAACAGCGTATTCCGTAGTCATTTCGACGGAGTTGTCGTTGTTGATATCCGTGACGGAACCGCCGTTTTCCGCACCCGTACTTCCGCCCGACCGACTTGCCTGATTTGCCATATTAAGTCTTGCAGAGGTCCTGCCGCAGGCAGTGCACATCAACATAAGCGCAAAAAGCGCAAGAAATGCCGAAAAATATCTTCTCATTGTAATTCTCCTTTTAAATTTTATTTGGCTGCTATGTTAGTATTTCGGCAGAAATAAAAAATTATGCCGTTAAATACTTGTAAATTTGTAAAAAAAATAGTATACTGAAAATAACTTGTAAAAGATAAATTATCATTTATACTCGTTGTCGCGCAGCGACAACTTCGTGGCGAAAAACAGGTTTTTCGCCAATTGCAGTCTTGTCTGCGCGCCGCCTTTGGCGTCACTTGCAAGCCTGTAAGGTATGTGGACTTCGTCCACTCCTCGCACGGGCAAAGCCCGCACTGCGGAATTAGTCTGCGACGCTGAATTACTGCGTACGCGCCGGAAAAGCCTCTCCTTTCAGGAGA
>CAMNCZ010000316.1 GCA_946534775.1 uncultured Eubacteriaceae bacterium | reverse complement strand
CGTAAACAGCTTTGAAACACATTTGGTTTACAATAGTAAGACAGTTTTGCTTTCCAAAACAGAGGTAAACGATAAAATGTCGTTTCAGAAAACCGAGTATAACTCCATTCTCAAATACCGCTACGAAAGTGCAGGCGGCGGTGCCCAAGTTTTTTACATTCCCGACAGTGAATTAAAAAAAATAAAAGGAGTAAAAGTGACGGTAAGTGTCACCGTAAGCGATGAAACCGAAAGTGTCACCGAAGATATGACATTTTATTATGATGCCGATTATAAGGGATATTCAATTTTTGACGGTATGCTGCGAAGTGTGTAAATTGTGTAAATATAGAAAACAAAGCCCGCGTAATGCTTGCTTCGGGCATTGCAACACTTGTTTTAGCACCTGTTTTCGGGTATATATTTATTATTTTGCTGCTAATACGTTATAGTTTATAACAGAATTAAGAATAATGTCAAGGAGGAAGAAAAATGTTAATCATCGACAAACTTATCAACAAAATAAATGAAACGGGCAATCCGACCGTTGTCGGTCTCGATCCACGTTTAAACTACATCCCCGAGTATATAACGGAAAAATATTACGACAAATACGGCTATACGCCAAAGGCTGCGGCAAAGGCAATGCTTAAATTCAACAAAAAGATAATCGATAATGTTTTTGACATAGTACCCGCCGTTAAGCCGCAGATAGCTATGTATGAGCGTTACGGCATAGACGGTTTGAAGGCGTATATAAAAACCTGCGAATATGCGGCATCAAAGGGACTTAT
The DNA here is from genome assembly GCA_946534775.1 of uncultured Eubacteriaceae bacterium. GTDB lineage: Bacteria > Bacillota > Clostridia > Lachnospirales > CAG-274 > RGIG4310. Next base: position 2,048 of record CAMNCZ010000316.1, on the reverse strand, counting down.
CGTTATCGGTGATATAAAGCGCAGCGATATTTCTTCCACCGCCGAGGCTTATTCCGATGCTCACCTCGGAAAGTGCCGCGTGGGTGAAAACGAATTTTCGTGCTTTACACACGATTATGTTACCGTAAACGCTTATCTCGGTTCCGACGGCATCACACCTTTCCTTGATGACTGCCGTGCTTATGAAAAAGGCATATTTGTGCTTGCCAAAACATCCAATCCTCACAGCGGAGAGATACAGGACCTTCTTGTTGACGGTACACCCATATATGAAAAAATGGGCGAACTTATCGAAAAATGGGGTTCGGAATTTATAGGCGAACACGGTTTTTCAAGTGTCGGAGCAGTTGTAGGCGCAACGCATCCGCAGCAGGCAAAACGCCTTCGCGAAGTTATGCCGCATACATTTTTCCTTGTACCGGGCTACGGCGCACAGGGCGGAAAGGCCGAGGACCTTGCCGTTTGTTTCGATAAAAACGGCATAGGTGCAATAGTAAACTCTTCACGCGGCATTATAGCTGCACATCTTAAAGACCAATACAAGGATTGTTTCTCCGATGACAAGGACTTTGCCCTTGCAGCAAGACAAGCCTGCATTGATATGAAAAACGATTTAAGGAGATGCATTTAATGGAAAAGACAGTCAAGGCCGAGCTGATACTTGAAAACGGCGCGCGTTTTCGCGGCAGTGCCTTCGGTTATATAAAAGAAACCGTCGGCGAAGTAGTTTTCACAACGGGTATGACAGGCTATCAGGAAACACTTACAGACCCGTCATTTGCGGGACAGATAGTTACAATGACCTACCCCCTTATCGGCAACTACGGCATAAACCTTGAAGATATGGAAAGCCGCAAACCCTTTTTAAAAGGCTTTATAGTTCGCGAAAAGTGCGATGTACCAAACAACTGGCGCTGCGAAATGGAGCTTGACGGCTTTTTAAAACAAAACAAAATTATGGGACTTGAAGGTATAGACACCCGTGCACTTACCCGCGTTTTAAGAGATAACGGCACTATGCGCGGCATTATAACAACGCGCTTTGACGACCTTACATCAAGCCAGATAAGGCAGAAATTCGATACCTATTCAAACCAATACGCAGTTAAGGAAACGACCTGCGAAGCACCCTACACCATAAACGGCAAAGGCACACATCTGGCAGTTCTCGACTGCGGCATAAAGCAAGGTATTCTGCGCGATCTCAGCAAACGCGGCTGTAAACTCAGTGTTTTCCCTGCTTATACATCGGCAGAAGAGATACTCTCGGTAAACCCCGATGCCATTTTCCTTGGCAATCGCGATGCACTTTTCAATCACAGTCTGCGTCTTATCAATCTGTTTTTTAAGATCCTTTTTCAGTTCTTCTTTGACCTTTTTCTTATTTGGGCTGTAAGAAGAAAGGAAAAGCTTTCCCCAGCTCATCGGAAACAGAGGACTATCACTTGCCCCTTCCGGAATATTGAGGTGGACCGACAATAACGGAAGAAAAGGAAGATGCGGGATCTCCCTATAAAGCATTTCCATGCTGTCTTGGAACCATTTTGTATTGCAGATGATTGAGATGCTGTCCAAAGCCCCTGCTTTCATGCATTCCAGCATGTCTTTGGATGTATTGATCGAATAACCATAATCATCCGCATGTATATCGACTGTTTTCATTCTTTTTTAAACTCCGTTCTGTAGAACGCCGTGAAATAAATAAATAACGTGATATAGATGCCATACTTATTGGCAAGAATACACATCATTGTTAAGGCGATGACGCCTAAAACTTCCAGTTTGTAATTTGACACGCAGATATCGTCATTCTCTTTTTTATGATAGTAGACGTTGCCCAGCGTAAACACAAACAGATATATTATAGTACTTATGGCCAAAAACAGGTAATAGACTATATTGCCTAAAGCGTTGTAATGCTGAGCCAATTCGATCGGATAATGAACCCCGCTCCACAGAATATAAATCTTATGTGCAATCAGTCTGACCAATGTGACAGGATGCTTCAATAAATAAAGGCATTGGTTCATGAAGACGTTTTTAGCCGC
>CAMNCZ010000315.1 GCA_946534775.1 uncultured Eubacteriaceae bacterium | reverse complement strand
ATAAGGGACTGAAACATTGAATATTATCATATTCTTAATGCGACAGCCCCTTTTTTCATAATACCGCAGCGGTTCTTAAACAAAACTGTTGTTTTTATATTAAAAAGGTGGTATGATATTAATGAGAGAGTATATTTATCGGACAAAAATAAAACGAAAGGAAAAATATTATGGTATCGGTTGCTTTAACTGAAATTGAGAAAAATTTTAACCTTATAAATTTAACGGAAGATATCCCGACTGATGAAATACAGATATCAATACCCGAGGTAAACCGTCCTGCGTTACAGTTGGCGGGATTTTACGATTATTTTTTAAGTGAACGCTTGCAGGTGATAGGGCTTGTCGAACATACCTATCTTTCAAAACTGGCGCCCGAATTCAGGCAGGAAACGCTTAAAAAGCTGTTTACACACAAAATGCCCTGCGTTATACTTACGCGCAGCCTTGAACCGCACCCCGAGATGCTGTTTTATGCAAGGGAAAACAAAATACCCGTTCTCCGTTCGGAAGAGACCACATCGGAGTTTGTCAGCGAGATACAGAAATATCTTAAAGTGGAACTTGCGCCGTCTACCACGATGCACGGTGTACTTGTGGATATCTACGGTGAGGGCGTACTTATAATGGGCGAAAGCGGCATCGGAAAAAGCGAGACTGCTCTTGAACTGGTAAAAAGGGGTCATCGTCTTGTTGCGGATGATGCGGTGGAGATAAAGAAAGTTTCGCATACCACCCTTGTAGGCAGCTGCCCCGAACTTATCCGCTATTTTATAGAGGTGCGAGGCATCGGTATTATCAACGTAAAGCAGATGTTCGGCGTGCAGTCGGTAAAGGACACTATGGCCATTGACCTTATAGTCAAGTTTGAACTGTGGGAAAAAGGCAAGGTTTACGACCGTGTCGGCCTTACCGAGGAATATATGGATATATTGGGCAGCAAAGTCGTTTGCCATACCATTCCCGTGCGACCCGGCCGAAACCTGGCTATGATATGCGAAAGTGCCGCGGTAAACTGCCGACAGAAAAAAATGGGCTATAACGCGGCGCAGGCGCTTACCGATGCAATTATGAAAGATGCAATGAAAAATAAATAAAACAAGATATTTTAAGGAGAGAATTATAATATGTATTATTTAGGTATAGATCTTGGCGGAACCAACATAACAGCGGGCCTTGTGAAAAAAGACGGAAAGATATTAGCAAAAAGATCCACACCCACTATGAACGGCAGACAGGCCGAAGATATTTTAGACGATATGGCGGATCTGTGCAATAAGCTTATAGAGGAAAACGACCTTACACTTAAAGATGTAAAAAGCCTCGGTATTGGTATGCCCGGACTTTTGGATAAGAAAAAAGGTATTTTGGTTTATGCAAACAACCTTAATTTTGACGGCATAAATGTTGTAAAAGAAATGAAAAAACGCATCGATCTGCCCGTTTATATAGAAAACGATGCAAACTGCGCCGCTATCGGTGAAAATACCTGCGGTGCGGCTTTCGGCAGCAAAAACGTTATTTACGTTACACTCGGTACGGGTGTAGGCGCGGGCATAATACTGGACGGCAAAGTTTTTGACGGTGCTTTCGGCGGCGGCGGTGAAGCGGGTCACATGGTTATAGTTGCCGACGGTGAAATGTGTACCTGCGGCAGAAAAGGCTGCTGGGAGGCTTATGCTTCGGCAAACGCTTTAAGGCGTGAAGGCAGGATAGGTGCAGCCAAATATCCTACAAGCAAAATTTATCAGATGGTTGACGGCGATATCAGACTTATTGATGCAAAAACCGTTTTTGATGCCGCAGACGAGGGCGACGAGGTAGCTAAGGAGATAGTTCATCGCTATCAGATATATGTTGCGATAGGTCTTGTAAACCTTGTAAATATTTTCCAGCCCGAGGCTGTCGTTATAGGCGGCGGCATCTGCGCAAGGGGCAGCAAACTTACGGACCCCATTATAGATATACTCAATACCCGTGTATACGGCGGCAAACTCAAAACCAAAATCGCCATAGCTACACTCGGCAACGATGCGGGCATAGTGGGCGCTGCGATGCTGGGGAAAAAATAAAAAATAAAGGGATATATTATGAACGAATTTATTTCAAAACTGACAGAAAAAGTCAATGTTAAGCTTAACGAGCCGTTAAGCCGCCATACAACATTTAAGGTGGGCGGCCCTGCGGATGTGTTTGCTATGCCGCAGACTGCGGAAGAACTTGTTTACACAATAAAGTTATGCAGGGAAAACAATATAAGCTATTATATAATAGGCAACGGCAGCAATTTGCTTGTGCGCGACAAGGGTTTCCGCGGGGTCATTATCCGCCCCGATCTAAAGGAACTTTCGCTTGACAACAACAAAATAACCGCGGGAGCGGGCGTTATGCTGGGTGCTGCGGCAAGGCTTGCGGCCGATAATTCTCTTACGGGTATGGAGTTTGCTTCGGGCATACCGGGTACGGTCGGCGGCGGTGTTTGTATGAACGCGGGCGCTTACGGCGGCGAACTGAAAGATATAATAGAATATGTGAAAATACTGGACAAAGATTTGAATATAAAAACTTTAAGCTGCGAAGAAGCGGCTTTCGGCTATCGCACAAGCGGTATTATGAAAACGGGTGCAACAGTGCTTGAAACGGCCTTTCTGCTTGAAAAGGGCGATAAAGCGGAAATACTTGAAAAAATGAATACACTCAATGCACAAAGGCGCGAAAAACAGCCGCTTGAATATCCGTCGGCGGGTTCGACTTTCAAACGTCCCGAAGGATATTTTGCGGGAAAGTTGATAGACGACAGCGGACTGCGCGGTTTTGCCGGGGG